>NZ_JBHNSQ010000036.1:0-1217 GCF_059085665.1 Actinotignum sp. usb-actsch-213 | reverse complement strand
GGAATAATATGCTCGGCCGGCGACACATTGTAGTTCTCCACGAAGAGCACGGTGATCTTGCCGCGGGTATCCGCATCATTATTCACCAGCTTCGCCACTTCGTTAATGAACTTGATAATCGCCTTGGCGCGCTTGTAGCCCGGCGCGGCCTTAGCCCCGAAAATGAAGACCCGCGGCGGGACCTCCATGCTGGGATTGTCCTTAATCCGGAAGTACAGATCGAGGATGTACAGCGCGTTCATGAGCTGGCGCTTGTATTCGTGCAGGCGCTTAATAATCGTGTCGTAAATAGCATCGGTGGGAATATCGATGCCGTCGCGGCGCTTAATCCAGCGCGCGAAATCACGCTTATTTTCCGCCTTGATTTCCATGAGGCGCCGGTAAATATCCGCATTCCCGCGGTCCTCAATGGTGGCCAGCTTATCCAGATCCGTCACCCAGGAATCATCCCCGAGCACCTCGGTCAGCAGCGCGGCCAGGCGCGGATTGCAATTATGCAGCCAGCGGCGCGGGGTCACGCCATTCGTCTTGTTATTGAAACGCTCGGGCCAGATGTCGTACCAGTCGTGGAGGGTATCCCGCTTGAGGATCTCACTGTGAATCGCGGCCACCCCGTTAATGGAGAAGGAGGCATAGCACGCGATCCACGCCATATGGACCAGCCCGCCGGAGAGCGGCGCCATGTACTCAATCTTGCCCGGGTGGAAACCGGCCTCCGCCAGCTCCGCGCGGAAACGCCGATCCATTTCCGCCACAATGTCATAAATACGCGGGAAAAGCTTGGTGAAAATCGAAGTTTCCCAGGTTTCCAGCGCCTCGGCCAGCACCGTGTGGTTGGTGTAGGCGAAGGTCTGGGACACGATCTTCCAGGCATCCTCCCAGCCCAGGCCTTCCTCATCCATGAGCAGACGCATGAGCTCCGGAATGGCGAGCACCGGGTGGGTGTCATTGAGCTGGATCGAGTTGTATTCCCCGAAGGAACGAATATCCCCGTGCGCTTCCTTATGTTCGGCAATGAGGCACTGGAGGGAAGCCGAGCAGAAGAAGTACTGCTGGCGCACCCGCAGCACCTTGCCTTCGTAGGTGGTGTCGTTCGGGTAGAGCACCCGGCACAGGTCATTTACGCGCTCGCGTTCCACAATCGCATCGGTGAAACGCTGAGAATTGAAGGCATCGTAATCGAATTCTTCAAGGGGCTCGGCCTTCCACAGGCGCAG
>NZ_JBHNSQ010000035.1:0-219146 GCF_059085665.1 Actinotignum sp. usb-actsch-213 | reverse complement strand
CCGTCGTCGCCCAGCCATGCAATGGATTCCGGCAGCTCGGGAATATCGCGGGCGAGGAAACGCGAGCGGGCCAGGATAAGGGCGAGGCGGTGCGCGACGGGCCCGCCGTCGCGCAGGGTGCGCATATACCAGGAGGTATCTCCCATTTTTTCTGAAAGCACCCGGAAGGCGAGGAGGCCGGCATCCGGCTCGGGCCCTTCGGCAAACCACCCGAGCATCACGGGAAGGAGCTGGCGGGCAATGGCCGCACGACGACTATTTCCCTCGGTCAAGGCGCGGATATGGCGTAACGCACCAGCCGGGTCACGGTATCCGATACTGGCGAGGCGGCTGCGGGCGGCTTCGGGGGCGAGCGAAATATCATCAGCGGCTAGCTGCGCAGCGGCGGGAAGGAGGGGCCGGTAGAAAATATCTTGGTGGAGTTCGCGCACCTCCCGGCGTACCTGCGCGAAGGTATCGGTGAGGGCCGCGGCGTCGGGTAGGCCGAGGGAGCGGGCCAGGCGGCGCAGGTCGTCTTCGCGGGTGGGAAGCACGGCGGCCCGGCGCAGCCGCACCAGTTGGGCGCGGTGTTCCAGGCAGCGCAGCCAGCGGTAGTGGTGGTCGAGGCGGGCGGCATCGGGGCGGGAAATATATCCGCCTTCGGAGAGGCGCGCGAGCGCCGTGGTGGTGGTGGCCGAGCGGATGGTGGTGTCCACGCGCCCGTGCACGAGCTGGAGGAGTTGGACGGTGAATTCCACGTCGCGCAGGCCGCCCGCCCCTAATTTGATATGGCGGTCGCGTTGGGCGGTGGGGATATGGGCTTCCACGCGGGCGCGCATGGCTCGGGCGTCGGTGACGAAGTTGTCCCGGGAGGCGGCGTTCCAAACGAGCGGGGCGGTGGCGCGCAGGTAGTTGTTACCGAGTTCGCGGTTGCCGGCGGCCACGCGGGCTTTGAGGAGGGCTTGGAATTCCCAGCTTTGGGCCCAGGTGGCGTAGTAGTCGAGGTGGGAGGCGAGGGTGCGCACCAGGGGGCCGGTTCCACCTTCGGGGCGCAGCGCGGTGTCAATGGTCCACAGGGCGCTTTCGGGGCCGGGTGCGCTGATGTATCCGGCGAGGGTGGTCGCCAGGGCGGTGCCGATCTCCAGGGCTCGTGCTTCGCTGACTCCCGGGCGTGGTTCGGTGATATAGACGACGTCCACATCGGAGGCGTAATTGAGTTCCCCTCCCCCGGTTTTCCCGAGCGCGATAATCGTGAAATCGACGGCGTTGGCATCGGGTACCCGGGTGCGGGCGAGGTGGAGGGCGCCTTCCAGGGTGGCGCAGGCCAGGTTGGAGAGGGTGACGGCCACCTCGGGCAGGCGAGCAGCGGGATCGGGCAGGGTGAGGTCCCAGCCGGCCAGGGTGAGGATGCGGGTGTAGTAGTGGGCCCGCAGCGCGGCAATAGCATCCTGGAGGTCACTGCGGTTCTCGCGCGAATCGCTCCCGGCCTCCGGCCCTGCACCGGTCACAGGACTCGTCCCGGCGCCGGTCACAGTTCCCGTCCCGGTACCTTCCACGGCGCCCGCGAGCCAGGGTGCCAGGGCGGCGCGCATGGCCGCGCGTTCATCCGCCTCGCTCAGCAGGGCGCGTGCTTCGGCTTCTTCGGCGGTCCCGCCTAGTTCCTGGGCGGCTTGGGGGTGGCGGACCAGGTGATCGGCCAGCGCGGTGGAGAGCCCGAGCACGGCGAGCAGGCGTGGCCGGGCCGCGTCGTCGTTCCCTACGCCCTCCCGCCGGTTTAAGCCGAGCCGCGCGCAGGCCGCAAGCGCCCGGTCCGGATCCGCTGCCTGCGCGAAATCCTCCGGCTGCCAGGCACCGGCCTCCAGCTCCGCGGCGGCGCGTTCGGGGGCTGTGAATCCGCAGCGCCGGGCCCGCTGGGCGAGGGTGAGACGTCGCATACCCGCTCCCCGCGGCCCTAGCGATCCGCCCGGAAACGCGCGCGTTCCAGCGGGGTGACCTGGGCGCGGTATTCGGCCCACTCGGCGCGTTTATCACGCAGGAAGTAATCGAAAGCGTCCTCGCCCAGAATCTCCGCAACCAAATCAGAACTTTCCATGAGTTTAAGCGCGCTATCCAGGCTCCCGGGCAGGGATTCGATACCGAGCACGGAGCGTTCCATATCGGTGAGGAGGAGGACATCCGTATCGGCCGGGTCAGAAAGATCGTATTTTCCTTCGATTCCGGCCAGGCCCGCGCCCAGCACGGCCGCAAAAGCCAGGTAGGGATTGGCGGCCGTGTCCAAGGCGCGGTATTCCAGACGCGCGGATTGCGGTTTGGTGGGCTTGTATTCGGGCACCCGCACGAGGGCCGATTGGTTACGCGGCCCCCAGCACACGTAGGGCGGGGCTTCTCCGCCACCCCACAGCCGCTTATAGGAATTAACATGCTGGTTGGTGACGGCGGTGATTTCGCGGGCGTGGCGCATGAGCCCGGCCAGGAAACGCCGCGCCGTGACCGACATCCCGAATTGGCCGCGCGGGTCGTGGAAGGCATTTGTTTCGCCTTCGAAAAGTGAGAAGTGGGTGTGCATGGCCGAGCCGGGCCAGTGCGCCAGGGGTTTGGGCATAAAGGATGCTTCCACCCCGTGGCGCAGTGCCACTTCTTTAATAATGACGCGGGCGGCCATAATGCTATCGGCCATCGTGAGGCAGTCGGCGTAGCGCAGATCCACTTCCTGCTGGCCCGGGCCAATTTCGTGGTGGGAAAATTCCACGCTGATCCCCACATCTTCCAGGGAGAGGATCACATCGCGCCGGAAATTATGGGCCACCGAGCGGGTGACGTAATCGAAATAGGAGGCCGAATCAATCGGGGTGGGTTCTTCATCATCGCTGGCGCCCGGCTGGAAGAGGTAAAACTCCACTTCCGGGTGGGCGTAGGCGGTGAAGCCCAGATCCTCGCAGCGGCGCAGGGTGCGCTGGAGGATAGCCCGCGGGTCGGAGCGGGCCGGTTCGCCTTCGCGGGTGAGGATATCGCAGAACATGAAGGCGGCGTCGTCGCTCCCATCCACGCCACGCAAGACCGCAAAGGTCGAGGCATCCGGGCGCGCAATCATATCCGATTCGTAGACGCGCGTGAGGCCTTGGATGGCCGAGCCGTCGAAGCCAACGCCCTCCGCAAAAGCGTTATCGAGCTCCACGGGAGCTACCGCCACGGATTTGAGGGTGCCGACGATATCGGTGAACCACAGCCGCACGTAGCGGATACCGCGGTCGCTTATGGTGCGAAGGACGTGTTCTTGCTGGTCATCCATGGCGCTTCATCTTTCCGTATTTTTCGGGGAGGGTCCGTTAGTTTCGGCGATTTCGGTTATGCGTTCGGGCGCGGTCCGCTAGTTCCGGGCAATGCCCGTTATGTGTGCGTGCGAGTGGAAACGGGGAGTAATCCGCGCACGAAACGCCGCAGGTGGCGCCGCCGCGCGTGCGGAAGATCGTGGGCGAGCGGGTGGGAACGGAACCGGGTTTCCAGAACGCTCAAGGCTTCGCGCAGCTGGTACCAGTTCGTGATATCTTCTCCGGCCAGGTGCAGCCACGGGAGAGCAGCGCCGACGTCGCGCATATCCCGCGAGTTAATTCTCTCGAGAGAACGAACCCATTCATCGGCACATTCCAGGCCGTAGGCCCAGCCCACATAGGAGGCGAGGACCTCCGCGCTCACCCCGGCGAAACGGGGCGCCGCGGTGAGGAAGCGCCGGAAGCCTTCCACCTGATCGGAGGCCACCACCCCGTTCGGGGTGAGGGAAGAAAAGTTGAGGAGGCCGACGAATCCGCAGAACACCAGCCAGCCGCCCACGATGAGCCAGTACCAGGACAGCTGGAAAGCCAGGGCCCCGATAAAAGCCAAGCCCGTGAGCGCGATGCCCCCGAAGAAAAGCACGGCGGCCAGCGAGCCCACCAATTCGCGCCCGTGGTGGTACCAGCCGCGCCGGGAGACCACTTCCGCTTTGCTATCGCGCGCGATGGCGAGGGCGAGGCGGGTGGAGAATCCCTGTACCCGCAGCACCGGGCGGGAGGCGGCCGGCAGCCCGGCGTTTTCCATCGCGGTGCGATACGAGCGGTCATCAAAGGGTTCGGATTCCCGGAATGCTGCCGATTCGGCGCTTTCCGGGGAGGCCAGGGCGGCCAGGAAGCGTGCCTCAAAAGGTTCGAGGGTGGAGGTATCGGCTTCGGTGAGGGAGATGGTGATCATCTGGCCGCGCAGGGCCGGATCCCGGAAGAAGTCAATGGTGAGGAATCCGCGGGCGGCCAGGTCGAGGAGGGTGGTGATGGCGGCATCGTCCGCGGCGTAGTGGCGGTGCATAAAAGCCCCGAGGGCGGCGGGCATCTCCGGCGGAATAGTGCGTACCGGCGGGCGGGTATGCGGGCGGCGCCGCCGGTAATTATGGCCGGTCACCCCGGCCGGTTCGCGCGGATATACCCCGCGCGGCAGATCGGCATATTCCCGACTGGGGATGAGCGCCAAGCACATAATGACCAGGGCAGTCACCCCGATCCCTAAGGCCAACCAGAATTCCAGTGCGTTCATGGACACCAGCTCAAGCAAGGGTTCCACAGTCACCTCCTCGCACCTAGCGTACCGTGCCAACAGGCCCGCGGTACGTGCGAAGTGCGCGGGGACTCGCACGCGGCACGGTGCGTAACACCGCGCAGCGTCCGCGTTCCATCGCGGGCGCGATGATGCACCGGCGCGCGTGACCTAGTACTCTAAGCCATAGATATCGGGAGGTAATCATGACGGAGTTCTCACCGGCACGAATTCGGGTACAGCACCTGAACGAGATGGTCGCTAACGGAGAGGTGCTCACGGCACTCACCTGCTATGACGCTCTAACAGCGCGGATCTTGGACGCGGCCGGAATCGATATTTTGGTGGTGGGTGATTCCATTGGCAATACCGCCCTGGGATTCTCCTCTACTATCCAGGTCACCCTGGAAGATATTGAACGAGCCACCAGCGCCGTCATGCGCGGCACCACCCGGGCTTTTATTATTGCCGATATGCCCATGGGCACCTACGAAGAAAGCCCCACGCAGGCTATCCGCACCGCTATCCGCCTGGTGCGGGCTGGGGCGGACGCGGTGAAACTGGAAGGCGGGGAAGCTTTCGCCCCCACCGTCGAAGCCCTCACCAAGGCCGGGATTAACGTGGTGGCCCACGTCGGTTACCGCCCCCACGCCGATGCCGCCCTGGGTGGCCCGCGGGTCCAGGGCCGGGATGAAGAAGAAAGCGAGGCCATTATTGATGACGCGGTCTCGCTGGAGAAGGCCGGAGCTATTGCCGTCGTCGTCGAAATGGTACCCGGGAAACTCGGAGCAAAAATTACCGAGATTCTTTCGGTTCCCACCCTCGGAATCGGGGCCGGGTATCGCACCTCCGGGCAGCTGCTGGTCTGGCCGGATATGGCCGGGATGACCGAATGGCAACCCTCCTACGCCAAGCGTTTCGGCGAGGTGGGTGCGGCGCTGAGCAATGCGGTCACCGCTTTCCGCACGGCCGTCAAGGGCCGGGAATTCCCCGATAAGGAGCACAGTTTCTAAGCCACTACAATGGTGGCTATGAGTCTTGCAGCACGTGCGCCGCTCGGTACGGCGCGTCCCGGAAAGATTTCGCCGCGCCGTAAAGTTCCGGCTTCCATTGAACGCCCTGAATATATGTTCCATGACGGGCCGGAAGTGATCACCGCCTCGGACGTGAAAACCGAGGAGACGATTGAGCGGATTCGGGTGGCGGGAACCATTGCCGCGGATGCCATGTACGAGGCCGCCAAAGCGATCCGCCCGGGCGTGAGCACCGATGAGCTGGACCGCATCGCGCACGAATACATGATCGATAACGGGGCCTACCCCTCCTGCCTGGGCTATATGGGTTTCCCCAAGTCGATCTGTACCTCCGTGAACGAGGTTATCTGCCACGGCATCCCCGATGACCAGGTACTACGCGAGGGCGACATTATTAATCTGGATGTCACGGCCTATAAGGACGGCGTGCACGGGGATACCAATGCCACCTTCGGCGTGGGCGAGATCGACGAAGAATCCCGCCTCCTCATCGAACGCACCGCTACAGCCACCCTGCGCGGCATTAAAGCGGCACGCCCCGGGCGCCAGGTCAATGTGATCGGGCGGGTCATCGAGTCTTACACCAAGCGTTTCGATTACGGGGATGTCCGGGATTTCACCGGGCACGGTGTAGGCGAAGCTTTCCATTCCGGCCTTATTATTCCTCATTACGACGCCGCACCTTTGCACGGGGAAACTATCGAAGAGAATATGGTCTTTACGGTCGAGCCCATGGTGACCCTGGGAACTATCGACTATGAGATCTGGGATGATGACTGGACCGTTGTGACCAAGGATCGCGGGCGCACCGCCCAATTCGAGCACACCATCGTGGTGCGGGAAAGCGGACCGGAAATCCTCACGCTGCCCTCCGATCCGAATCTTGGGCTGCGGCTCTAGGCGGGTATACGCTGCGCGGGCCGCGGGGCTGGCTACGGCGCGAGCTGATATACGCGTGGGGGCGGATCCGAAAATCCGCCCCCACTGTCATCTTGGCCTATACGCCGGGTTCTGTACCGCTTGCGCGGCGGCGACCATCCATCTACGTGCGCCATTGCTGACGCACTCTAGCAATCCACCCGTGCCCTAGACGAGGAGCCTGGCGGGGCACTGTCTGATCTTGCTCCCGGTGGGGCTTGCCGTGCCATGCCGGTCACCCGGCACGCGGTGGTCTCTTACACCACCCTTTCACCCTTACCTTGCGGCGGTTTACTTTCTGTTGCGCTTTCCCGCGGGTCACCCCGGGTGGGCGTTACCCACCACCGTCCTCTACGGAGCCCGGACGTTCCTCGAGGCGCATACGCGCCGCGCGGCCGCCCGGCCAACATGACCCGTTTATGCTACCAGCCTGACGGGCGCGCGGGCGCCGCCCTACGGACACGTGGTAGCGGGCCTACGGATGCGCGCGCATCCCTACAGTGAGCGGCGGGCACCCCGGGGTTCCGACCGGGATTCCGACCAGGGTTCTGACCAGGGTTCTGATCGGAGTTCCGGCAGCATCTAAGAATGCCGTTTCTGAATGTATCTCCCCCATCGATTACCACGAGTAATTATGCAATATTGTTTCCTTGCTCACATGCAAAAGTCCGAATACGCGGGAAAGTAAGGCAAGCCGTTCCCACCGCCACAGCAGCGATTGTTAAGTCTTTGAGGATCCCTTGCCCGTAAATATTAAACCTGCTTAGAATCCAGACAACAGGCAAAACAGCGATGTTTCGCGCGTTTTCTCTGTTAGTAGGTAATGGCTGCGGGGGCCGACTTTGCGTGAGGGTCGGCTCCCGCACCTCTCTCCGTAGCACCGTGAACATGCGCCACGGGCTGCGCAACCCCGCGAATACGTGTCACACACCACCGATATCCACCACCGTAGACGCTCACCACATTTATCCAAAGGTCATGTACGAATATACGGCCTGGCTCGTAGACTTTAGCTGTTTTATAAACGCTCAAAAGTTGCAGATTAGCCGCTCCGGGTAGTACTGCACGTCTTCGCGAAGGATCCCCATGACACAGCGCATCTCCCGACTCGCCAGTACTCTTACCGTGACCACCCTCGCCCTCAGCATGGCGGGCACCGTGGCCGCCCATGCCCAACCGACCGCCGGCTCCCCCGCCCCGGGGGCTTCCTTTACCTCCTGCACGGATTCCCCCAAGGCGAAGGCCGCGGTGGATGAAGCAAAGGCCGAACGTGAGGCACTGCTCAAGAAAACGGAAACGGCGCAGCAGGAGCTCGCCGCCGCTCAGGAAGCGGCAACTGCGGCGCAGGCCGCCAAGGATGCGGCCGCCGCGAAGCTGAGTGAGGCGGAGAAGGCCGCCCAGGCCGCCGCGGAGGCACGCGACGGTGCCAAGGCCGCCCTCGATGCTTTCCAGGCGGAAGGCCAGGCCGCGAAAGATGCGCTTCCCGCGGCCCGCACCGCCCTCGAGGAGGCGGAAGGCCGGGTAGGCGCGGCGTCGTCGCAAAAAGACAAGGACAGCGCAGCGGTAACGGAAGCCCAGCGCGTTCTTGAGGAAAAGAACGCGGATCTCGCCGCAAAGAAGCAGGCGGAGAAGGATGCGCGCGCGAAGTTGGAGGCGGCGCAGGCGGCCGAGGCCGCGGGCAATGCCGAACGCGAGAAGCTCGCCGCGCAGCTGCGTGAGGTGACCGAGAAGAAGGAGCAGGCGGATGCGGACCTGGCCGCGGCACAGGCGAAGGAACGCGCGGCGCAGGATACTCGTTTTGAGGTGGTTGCGCGGGAAGCAGAAAAGGTCGCCGCCGCGCAGCGCGGGTACGACGACGCTGTTGCCGCCCTTCCCGCCGCTCAGGCCGCGAAGGAGGAAGCCCAGCAGGCGGCCACCGCAGCCGCTAACGATGTGACCGTCAAGCGTGGGGAGGACGAAGCTGCCCAGGCGAAGGCCCAGGATTCGGAAGCGAAGCTGGCGCAGGCCACGCAGAAACTCGGCGATCTTGAGAACGCCGTGACCGACCTGAAGAACCGCCAGGCCGAGGTGGAAGCCGCGCTGCCCGGGCTCGAGCAGGCGAAGAATGACGCTGAGGCTGCCTACAACGAAGCCCAGGCGGCCGAGGATGAAGCCAGGGATTGGTACGAGGCGGCTGCCGGAGATAAAAAGAATTTCACCAAGGAGGAGGTAGAGCAGTACCGGCAGGAATGGGAGGCAAAGAAGGCCGAAACCGCCCCGAAGAAGGCGGCTTTCACGCAAGCCAATGATGCCTACACCGCCAAGGCCGCGGAAAAGGATCAGCTGGCCACCCAGCTCCCGGCAAAGGAAGCGGAGCGCGATGCCGCGCAGACCGAGAAGACCGGGCTGGAGACGGCTCACGCCGCGAATCAGCAGGCCGCGCAGGACAGCGCTGCGAAGCTGGCCGCAGCGGTGGAGACTGAGGCTGCGAAGCGCGCGGCTCTCACGGAGAAGGACGCGGCGCTTACCGCGGCCCAGCAGCAGGTAGAAACGACGAAGGCTGCCCTCGCCGCGGCTGAAGCGGCGGCCGCAGAAGCGACCCGCCCGGTGGATGAGGCCCTGGCCGCGGCCCAGCGGGAAACCGCCGCGGCGCAGGAGAAAGCCACGCAGCTAGCCGCCGAGCACGCCGCACTTTCCGAGCAGATCATGACCGTGCACGTACCCAAGTGGAATGATCTGCGCCTCAAGCGTGAAGACGCACAGCAGGAGCAGACTCAAGCGGCCGGTGCGCTCGCGGAGGCAGAGGCTGCGAAGGGCGCCGCGGATCAGGAGCTTGAGAAGGCGAAGGCCGCGGCGGAGAAGAGCGCTGCGGCGGTTACGTCCGCTGAAGCTGAGCGTGACGCGGCGAGCCAGAAGGTGAAGGAACTGGAGGCGGCCGGAGCGAAGCTGGACGGTTTGCAGGCCGAATATGACACGTTGGCCGCAGCTGGGGCGCTCGCGGAGGCGGATGCTGCTGCGGCTCGTGAGCAGGATGCGGCCGCTGGCACGGCACTTGCGGACGCGACGGCGAAGGCCGCGGAGGCCGATGCTGCGGTCAAGCGTTCCGCGGATGATCTTGCCGCGCTTGATACGCGTATCGCGGCGCTGCGGACTTTCCTGGACAAGTGCGCCGCTGAGGAAGCGGAGCGGCCGGGCGCGGGCGAACAGCCCGGAGCCCCGGGCGCTCCTGAAACTCCGGCACAACCGGAACAACCGGCTAATCCAGAGCAGCCCGGAACCGGGACCGCGGCACCGAGCACGCCGGCACCGGGAGCTTCGGCGCAGAATCCTTCAGTGCAGGGCGGCAAGCATGCCGATCCTTCTGCACCGGTCGCCCGCGGTCAGCAGTCGGTTGGCAAGCACGCTGCACCCGCGGCGCAGCTGCCGAGCACCGGCGCGGAGAGCAGCGGTATCGCGGGTTCGGCTCTGCTGCTGATGCTCACCGGAGCGGGCGCGGTGGCTTACGCCTCCCGTAAGCGCGCCACGCGCTAAAAATCCGCACAACATAGAGTGCGCATAAGAACACCGTTTTCAGCTGATTTCGTGTTTCTTATGCGCACTCTGTAGCTCTGATGGTTTCGAATGCGCACTTCCTACGTCCCCGCCTGGCGATTGCTCTGGCGGGGACGGGTTGTTTTTCCGAGCTGTACTGCAGCTGTCGTACGTGCGAAGTACAGGCGTGAAAAAGAAAGCCTTCCTAGGCTTCGTCGTAATCAACCGGCACGATAATGCAGTCGTAATCCTCAGAAAGATAAATCTCATCTTCCGCGGTGGCCTTGATTTGCGCCACTTCCACCGGGGAAAGTGTGATTCCCGCCCCGGTAGCACCGTTAGGCGTCATGGTCATAACCGCGTAGCCGCCGGTGGCAACCGAGTGTTCGTACACTTTTTTGAGAGATTCTGCCAGCGGTGCATAGAGTTCCTCACGCTGGGCGCGGATTTTTTCTTGGGAAGCGGTGATGTCCGCGACCACGTCCTCCAGTTCGGAGCGCTGGGCCAGTACTTTTTCTTGGAGTGAATCGATAGCTGCACCCAATTCCCGCACTCGCTCTTCGCCACCTTCAACAGCTTCGAGCGCAGCGAATTCCTTTTCCGACGTTTCTTCCAGGGTGGTGCGCAGCGCCGCCATTTCGTCTTCCAGCACGAGCAGATCGCGGGAGGTCAGTCCGGTGCCGGCATTATATTTTTCTTCTTTGTCCGCTACCTGGCGAGCCAAATCCGCGCTGGTCTTCTCCACACTCGCTAACTCCGCCCGCGCCTGCTCCAACTGCGTCTCCGCCGCGGTTTTTTCCCGCCCGCGCGCGGCAATCGCGTTGAGGAGTTTACCCAAAGAAGCTCGCAGCGGATGCTGGGTATTTTCCCGCTCGAGGCGGTTGAGCTGCGCGTCCAAGTCGGCAACCTGAAGCAGAATAAGTTGATCGGCACGGGGTGCTTTCATCGGGTGGATCTCCTTCGACTCGCACGAAAGGCGCACGGCGCGCCTTCCCCTATTCTATGTGGGAGAACCGGCCCCGCGCAGCGAGCTCACCCACGCAGCGCAATATTCCAAGCATCCGTGGGAATCTCGGAAATATACGTATCCAGCTGCGGGAAGCGTTCGCGCAAACGCTGCTCCATCTCGCCCAGCACCGGCCATTCGCTAGCCCAGTGGGTGGCGCAGATGAGTGCGCAGCCGCCGTCCCAAATATGGTCGGTGGCCGGGTGGTGGCGCAGATCCGCGGTGAGATACGCATCCGCGCCCGCGGCTTTCGCGGCCGCTAATAGCGAATCCCCCGAACCGGAGCAGATGGCTAGCCGCCGCACCACCCGATCCGGATCGCCCGCTCCGAGAACCCCGGCCGGAGTATGCGGCAACACCTCCGCGACCCGCTCGACCAGCTGCCCGAAAGACACGGCCGCGATGCTGCCCACCCCGCCTATTCCGGATTCGGGATCCAGCGGCGCCTCAATCTCCACGTCCAGAAGCCGCGCGAGCGCGGCGGTGGAGGCCACCACGTCCGCATTGGTGTGCGCACTAAAAAGCGCGACCCGCCCGCGCACCAGCTGCGTGATCCACCTTCCCTTGGCGAACGTTCCCGCCACGGTGGAAGTCCCGCGCAAAAAGAGCGGGTGGTGAGTGATGAGGAGGTCAGCCCCGCGTTCGCAGGCTTCTTGCACGGTTGCTTCACACGGGTCGACGGCGAAAGCGACGCTGCGCACCTCGTCGCTGGGCAGGCCGGCCACCAGGCCGACCCGGTCCCAGCTTTCCGCGCATGCGGGTGGGAAGAATTCATCCATGGCCGCGGTGATATCCGCCACTGTATACGTCATGGACTCACCCTACCCTAGGACGCCGTGCGCTCCACGGTGCGCTCCCACTCCTTGTGGAAAATTTCTTCCTCGTGATCGAAAGCGGTGACCACCGATTGCACGTAGAAGTTCTTCGCGTCGCAGCGGATGCGGGTATCGGCTTCCAGGCGGACCTCCCAATCGATATCCGGGCGAGCCAGCCCGATTTTCCATTCGGCTTCGGTGCGGGCCGAAAGCGGGTCATCCCAGGAAATCCAGTAGCGTTCCACGGAATCTTCGTCGTAGTGGAGGCCGTCCGGGTAGACCCGGGTTCCTCCGTAGGCCGGATCTACCTGGATAAACGTCTCTTTCTTCACCACGTCGCGGGCGATGAGGCGTTCGGGGCGGCGCGCCCCGGCAACCCCCGCTTCCGGGTATGTCACGTCCAAACCAACGGGCTGGACCGGCCCGGCGAAACTGACCGCATCGTCGAGGGCATCGCGTTCTCCCCCGGGGCGGATCGGGCGGGCGGGTACCACCAGCGCGGAAGCCCCCAGATCCACCTCCA
Organism: Actinotignum sp. usb-actsch-213; assembly: GCF_059085665.1. Taxonomy (NCBI): domain Bacteria; kingdom Bacillati; phylum Actinomycetota; class Actinomycetes; order Actinomycetales; family Actinomycetaceae; genus Actinotignum; species Actinotignum sp. usb-actsch-213. Next base: position 206,801 of record NZ_JBHNSQ010000035.1, on the reverse strand, counting down.
CCCCGGCGTTTTCCCGCACCGGCCAAATCCACGGCCAGTAAGCACTGGAAAGCGCCACCCGCAACGTGTGCCCGGCCGCGAAATGGTAGCCAATACCGGTAAGCGGAATCTCCACATCCACCCACTGCCCCGCGGGCATTTCCACGATCCGCTCGCGCCCCTCGCGAGCGCTCAGATTGAGGTTCCCGCGGGTGATGAGCGTGGAGGCACCGTCCGGGGCCACATCTTCCAGGCGCACATAGATATGCCCGCGCTCCCCGCCGTTGCGCAAGCGCAACAACACCCTGGCATTACCGAGAATCTCGACCGATTCCCCCAGGTAAAAATCGCAGGTCACCGCGCGGCCATCGTCGCCGCGCTGATCGACCGGCAAATCGGCGTCGTTCCCGTACGGGAAGTACCGCCCGGCATCCGAGCCGATGTCTTGCGGCGACTTCACAAGAATCGTGCCGCCACGCACCGCACCCGGCGATACGCTCGCCTGCCCCAATTCAAAACGAAGCGGCTCAATATCCGGGGAGGGCCAGGCACGTTCCGCCACCCAGCGGCCCTCGATTTCCTCGTATACCGAGGCTGGGCGCATGGGGTCGCTGATCCAGGTGCGCAGCAGCGGCTCATCCATTGCGCCGTTATCCACGCCCTTGAGCCACCTATCCCACCAGCGCAGCGTTTCCCCGAGGAAATCAATATGCGGCCCCGGGCGCAGATCGCGATCCGGGTACTGGTGGCTCCACGGCCCGAGCAGCCCGCGCACGTTCTTCCCCAGCGCGGAAAGATTCTCCACCAGGCGCAGCACGGTATCGCGGTACGGATCGAACCAGCCGCCCACCGCGAGCACCGCCGCATCGAGTTTCGAATAATCCTCACACACCGAGCCGTGTTTCCAGTAGGCATCGCGGGTCTGGTGACTCATCCAGGTATCCACGTAGGGCTCCATATTATTGAGGCGCTCTAGCCACATGGACTTCCAGTTTTCCCCCACGGCGCGCGGGTCCGGCGGCCGGGATTCGAAAGCGAGCATGGTGGCTCCCCAGGCGTGCATATCCACCGCGAGCATCGAGCCGCCGAAATAGTGCACGTCATTGTCGTAGCGGTCGTCGGTGGAGCAGGTGGTGACGATCGCCTTGAGGGCTTCCGGCTGGTAGGAGGCGAGCTGGAGCGAATTGAAACCGCCCCAGGAAATCCCGAACATACCCACGCTGCCCGTGCACCACTCCTGCGCGGCAATCCACTCGATGACTTCCAGGCCGTCTTTGTGTTCCTGCGCATCGTATTCATCGCCCGGGATACCCTCGGAATTGCCGTGCCCGCGGATATCGACCCGGATGGAAGCGTAGCCGTGCCCGGCGTAATACGGGTGGCGTTCGTGATCGCGCGGCGCGGTCCAGTCCCCGCTGCGGTAGGGCAGATATTCGAGGATCGCCGGCACTTTTTCTTCCGTGCGCGGCATCCAGGCTTTCATCCACAGCCGGGTGCCGTCCGAGAGCGGAATCCACCCCTCGCGAATCTCAGTCTCGTAGGGAAAATCTGTGATGTACTCCATTGTTCTCCTTCCTAGGCGTCTGTGCTGTGTTGCTTCTGTGCGTGTGCTGCGGTTTTCGTGGGGCGCGTTGAGGAACGACGACGCCGCCAGCTCTACGCGACGACTTTCATACGTGAGCGCATCCACGGAGTAAGCGCCATGAGCAGCACGCCGTAACCGATAACCACCGCTCCCTGCACTCCGAAGTAGGCAGGGATGGAGGCGGCCATATTTTCGTAATCGAAGAATTTCACCACCTGGGCTTGGATTCCCTGGGCGCAGGCCATCGCCGCGAACCACAGGGCCATGGTTTGGGAGGCGAAAGCCCGCGGGGCGAGTTTCGTGGTGGCCGACATCCCCGAGGTTTGCAGCACCAGATCCCCCAGGCCGAGGAAGATATAGCATCCCACCAGCCACAGCGGCATAAGAAGAGCCCCGCGCGGGGTGAGGATGCCCGCGAGCGCCACGATGACGAAGGCGATCCCGCCGAGCACCGCGCCCAGCCCCACTTTTGCGGCCACGTGCGGTTGGCGTTTGCCCATTTTCAGCCAGATCCAGGCGAGCACCGGCCCCATGATGATTTCCACGATGGCGGTGAGGGAAATGTAATAGGAGGAGGGGTAGCTCAGGGAGCCGATGGTGTTATCGGTGGCGTTGAGGGCCACGAGGTTGAGGGTATTTCCGGTTTGGAAATAGAGCAGGTTGTAGAGGATGAGGGCGATGAGCAGCAGCGCGTAAGGGATGAGATTGCGCCGTTCTACCGGGGTGACCTTCGGGGAGCGGTACATCCACAGGAAGAAGAACACCGGCACGATCCAGGTGATCACGGAGATGCCATTGACGACGTCGCTGAGCGTGGCGGAGGAGAAGGTGGCGAAAAGCGTGGCTACCGCGACTACTCCCCCAACCAGTCCCACGAGCATCCAGAAGGAACGGTCCGCCACGAAACTGGCGCGGATGCGATGCGCTTTGGCGCGCCCGGATAGGTTTTTCCCGGTTGCCACGTAGGCGATGAGGCCGAGGATCATTCCCACCGCGGCGGAGGCGAAACCGGCGTGCCAATGCACCCGTTGGCCGAGGAACCCGGCCACCAGCGGCCCGAGGAACGCCCCGATATTAATACCGGCGTAGTAGATGGAGAAGCCGGCATCGCGGCGGCTATCCCCGGGTGCGTAGAGTTCACCCACCATGGTGGAAACGTTGGGTTTGAGGAGCCCGGTTCCCACCACGATGAGGCCCAGGCCCACCCAGGTGAAGAATTCGGTGGGGATACCCATGGCGATATGACCCGCGGCAATAACAATGCCGCCCCAGAGCACCGTGCGGTAGGTGCCGGAAATACGATCCGCAATCCAGGCGCCCGCGATGGAAAGCAGGTAGACGAGGGCACCGTAGGCGGCCACGATGGAGGATCCCACGTCCTCCGCGTAGCCGAGCCCGCCGCTGGCGATGGCATCGGTGAAGTAGAGGACCAGGATGGCCTGGAAGCCCAGGTAGGAGAAACGCTCCCAGAGTTCCAGGCCGAAAAGGGAATACAGGCCGGTGGGTTGGCCCATAAAGGAGCGGGTGGCGCGGGCGCGCCGGTCGCGGCGCAGGGCTTCCTTATGTTCCTTAATGTACTTTTTGGGATTCTCGACGTTATCGGGGACCTGCGCGGCAATCTGCGCGTGGGTGGGGAGGTCCGCGGTGGTGGTATCAGTCTGGTTGCCCTCATGGGGTAGGTCAGTCACGTTGGTACTCCTTGCTATCCGTTTTCCAGGGTAACAAGGGCCTCCGACATAACCGCTATTTGAGTACTTTTTTATCGTTTTCGCCCTACCGCCCACCCGCCGCAAGCCCTGAGCCCATAGGAAAAACTCGAATAGACATGACATCGGTCACATTGATAGGCTGTGGGGCATGACCACATGCGATATTCCCTCAATTCCCCTTGCCGATGGCGGCCAGATTCCCCTGGTTGGAATCGGCTCCCTACTGGCCAAAGGTAACGAGCTCGCCACCACGCTCGGCCAGATCATTGCCGATGGCTACCGCCTTATCGATACCGCCCAGCAGTACGCCAATGAAACGGCCGTTGGGGAAGCGGTGAAACGCTCCGGGGTACCCCGCGCGGAGGTATTCATCACCTCCAAGGTGGCCGGCGGGGAACAGGGGAAGCGCTATACCCGGCGCAGTATTGAGGATTCGCTGCGTCGCCTAGATACCGATTATCTTGACGCTCTCCTCATCCACTGGCCCAATCCTTCCCGTGGCCTGTACGTGGAAACCTGGGAGGAGATGCTCGCGGCGCAGGCGGAGGGCCTGGTGCGCCACGTGGGGGTCTCGAATTTCTTGCCCGAACATCTCACCCGCCTGCATGAGGCCACCGGGGTGTGGCCGGTGCTCAACCAGGTTCAGCTCTCGGTTGCCCTCCCGCGCACCGATCTGCGTGCTTTCCACGAGCGCCACGGTATTGTCACCCAGGCGTGGCGGCCGCTCGGCGGGCCGGAAAAGCTACTGGATCAAATTGTGGTGGCGCGCCTGGCTGCCAAGCACGGGGTGAGTGCCGGGCAGATTGTGCTGCGCTGGTGTGTCCAGCAGGGCATTGTGGCGATTCCGTCGTCGTCCCAACGCGAGCGCTGGCGGGCAAATGCCGATATCTTCAACTTCACCCTGGACGACTCGGATATGCGCGATCTGGCCGCGCTGGACACCGGCGACCTGCACGTCTGGGATGCGCGCACGCACGAGGAGTGGTAACGGAATCTCACGGCGCTCACGGCATAAAGAGTGGGCCCGACCGGATTCGAACCGATGACACCCTGGGTGTAAACCAGGTGCTCTGACCAACTGAGCTACGGGCCCGCGCGCTGCGCACTCGGATGATCCTACCCGATACGCGGCCCGCGCGCACCTTCGCGCCGAAAATACCGGCAGCGCTTCCGTTGCGACTGTCCGCCGGCGCTACCGGCCCGGCCTACCGCACGGCTCTGCGCCGAAAATACCGGCGGAACCCTCCGGCGGCTCTAGTAGCGCAGGCCCTTATTGGTGAGGCGCACGCCCGTCCAGGACTCCCCGAGGGCCACGGATGTGGTTGGTTGCATGCCCGCGGTATCGGCGGCCTCTTCAATATCGTTATGCGGCACCGCATTCGACACTCGCCCGGTGGGCACAAAGAGCCAGCAGATAGCATTTTCGTCGTCGAAATTAGCCTTGATATCCAGGAGCAAATCGGTGAGGTCATCGACGTCTCCGTCGTCCGCGCGCCACCAAGCGATGGCACCGTCCACGATATCGCGCGAATCTTCGTCCACCAGCGCGCTTCCGATAGTTTCTTCGATCTGCGCGCGGACCTGGGCGGCTACGTCGTCGTCGTAGCCAAATTCTTGGATGATGTTCCCTTTCTGGAAACCAAACGAACTCATGGCTTAAGCTCATCTGATCGCCGGCATTTTTTCAAGTTAATCTCAGCCGCGTCGCCCGTGATTTTGGTGATCATTACCGTACGACGACGCGCGCCGCCCGCTCCGCGGGCGCCGCGAAAGCCACCGGCCATGCGCCCCGTCCACCGCTCAGCTTAATTCCGCTCATGCCTGTGCGATGGCTCTCAACAACGCGGTAATATAAGAGTGCATGTGTAAGAGGTACCACAGCCGTTCTGGGACTAAAGCCGCGAACGGGTAGCCTTGACACGTCCCTATGAACTACAACCACTCAAGCAATGGAGGAGATTCCGTGGCTTCACAAGATTCTGATGATCGCATGGTGTCCGGCCAGCTCAGCCAGATCCCGGATGTTGATCCGGAAGAAACCCGCGAATGGCTCGCGTCCGTGGATGATCTGATTGAAACAAATGGTGCGGATCGGGCGCGGTTTATCCTCGCCAGCGTGGATGAGCACGCACGCTCCAAGGGAGTTTCGGTCTCCCCTGATCTCGTCACGCCCTATATCAATACGATTCCGGCGGAAGAAGAACCTCCGTACCCGGGCACCCCGGAAGAAGAGGAACTCGAACACCAATTCCGCAGCTGGACCCGGTGGAATGCGGCCGTGATGGTCACGCGTGCCCAGCGCCCCGGCGTGGGGGTGGGCGGCCATATTTCCTCCTACGCCGCCCAGGCCACCCTTTACGAAGTGGGCTTCAACCACTTCTTCCGCGGCCCTGATGCTCCCGGTGGCGGGGACCAAATCTTCTTCCAAGGCCACTCCTCCCCCGGTAATTACGCCCGCGCCTACCTAGAAGGGCGCCTGACGGAAGCGGATCTGGATTCCTTCCGCCAGGAAGCCTCCCATATTTCCGGCGGGCGCGGCCTGCCCTCCTACCCGCACCCCCACCAGATGCCGGACTTCTGGCAGTTCCCCACCGTGTCCCTCGGGCTGGGCGCCACGAACTCCATCTACCAGGCTTGGTTCAATCGCTACCTGAGCGAACGCGGCATTAAGGACACCTCGGATTCGCACGTATGGGCCTTCCTGGGCGATGGCGAAATGGACGAACCCGAATCGCGCGGTATGCTCCAGCTGGCTGCCTCCCAGAAGCTGGATAACCTCACCTGGGTGGTCAATTGCAACCTCCAGCGCCTGGACGGCCCGGTGCGCGGCAACGGCAATATCGTGCAGGAACTCGAATCCTTCTTTAAGGGCGCGGGCTGGAATGTCATCAAGGTGCTGTGGGGTTCGGGCTGGGATAAGCTCCTGGCCCAGGATAAGGACCACGCCCTCGTAGATCTCATGACCTCCACCCCGGACGGTGACTACCAGGGCTTCAAGGCGAATGACGGCTCCTACGTGCGCAATAACTTCTTCGGGCGCGATCCGCGCACGAAGGCCATGGTGGAAGATTGGTCCGATGATGAGATTTGGGCGCTGCGCCGCGGCGGCCACGATCACCACAAGATCTACGCCGCCTATCGGGCGGCCCTGGCCCATAAGGGCCAGCCCACCGTGATTCTGGCGCAAACGGTCAAGGGTTATGACCTCGGCTCGAACTTCGCCGGGCGTAATGCCACCCACCAGATGAAGAAGCTCAATAGCAACGATCTCAAGCTGCTGCGCGATACCCTGCGTATCCCCATTGATGATTCCCAGCTGGAAGATCCCTATAACGCGCCCTACTACAAGCCGGCTGAAGATCACCCGGCCATGAAGCATATGCGCGAGCGGCGCGAAGCACTCGGCGGCTACCTGCCCCAGCGCCGCACCCACCAGGGTGGGATCGCCCTGCCGGCCGATAAGCCCTTCCAGTCCATGAAGAAGGGCTCGGGCAAGCAGAAGGTGGCCACCACGATGGCTCTGGTTCGCCTGCTCAAGGACATTATGCGCGATAAGGAATTCGGCTTCCGCATGGTGCCGATCGTTCCGGACGAAGCGCGTACTTTCGGCATGGATTCCATGTTCCCCTCGGCCAAGATCTTCAATACCCAGGGCCAGCAGTACACCGCGGTGGACCACGATATGCTGCTTTCCTACAAGGAATCCACCCAGGGCCAGCTGCTCCACACGGGTATTACCGAAGCCGGTTCCCTCTCCGCTTTCGTGGCGGCCGGAACCTCGTATGCCACCCATAACACCCCGATGGTGCCCTTCTACATCTTCTACTCGATGTTCGGGTTCCAGCGCACCGGGGACCAGTTCTGGGCAGCTTACGATCAACTGGCACGCGGTTTCATTATTGGTGGCACCGCCGGGCGCACCACCCTCACGGGTGAAGGCTCCCAGCATATGGACGGGCACTCCCCCGTTCTCGCCTCCACCAACCCGGGCATGATTATTTACGATGCGGCCTACGCCTACGAACTGGGCCATATCTTCAAGGATGGCCTGAAGCGTATGTACGGGGACGGCTCTGACGGGCGTGAGCAGAACGTTATGTACTACCTCACGGTCTATAACGAACCCATCCACCAGCCCGCCGAACCGGAGAATGTGGATGTGGATGGCATTATCCGCGGTATCTACAAGCTCGATGAAGCCGATGGCCAGGGTGGCCCGCGTGTCAATCTGCTTTCCTCGGGCGTGGGGGTGCGCTGGGCCCGCGAAGCCAAGCGCATGCTGCGCGATGACTGGGGCGTGGATGCCACCGTCTATTCGGTGACCTCCTGGTATGAGCTGCGTAAGGATGGTTTGGCCACCAACGAATACAACTACCTCCACCCGGAAGAAGAACCGCGCAAGGCCTATGTGACCGCGAAGCTGGAAGGCGAAGAAGGCCCCTTCATCGCCACCTCCGATTTCGAGCACCAGGTTCAAGATTCCATCCGCGAATGGATCCCGGGTGATTACGAGACGCTCGGCGCCAACGGTATCGGTATTTCCGATACCCGCCCGGCAGCCCGGCGCTACTTCAAGATCGATGATGCCACGATGGTGGTGCGGGCCCTGTATGCGCTGGCCAAGGCCGGCAAGATTGATCGCTCGGTTGTCCGCCAGGCAATCGAGAAGTACGATCTGCATAACCCGGCAGCCGCCGAACCGGTTCCCGATAACGACCCGGAGTAAAGCGGCCCGGCGTCGCCGTAACTAATTGAATAGTGTTTGAGCATCCGTGCTCTCACACGTAGCATAGTGTGGCGGTCCTTCCTCACGCGGCGAGCTATTTCTCGCACGCGAGCTTTCGGACCGCCACACCTATATGGAGGCGAGTGATTGACCGTTTATCGATTGGCGTGGAGGCATCTACGCGACCGCAAATTCCAGCTCTTCGCGATTGCTGTGCTACAGATCGCGCAGGTGCTCCTCGGGCTCACCCTCCCCGCGCTGGGCGCGAACGTTATCGATTACGGCATTTTGGAACGCAATAGCTCCTATATTTGGTCGCGCGGGCTACTCATGGGACTCTTCACTCTCGCGCAAGTACTCTGCGCCATCGGGGCGATCTATTACGGGGCGCTGGTATCCACCCATCTAGGCCGGGAACTGCGCCGCGAAACTTTCGCGCATGTGCAACGCTTCTCCCCCGCGGATCAGCAGCGCTTCGGGGCTTCCACCCTCGTCACCCGTACCACAAACGACGTCAATCAAATCCAAATGGTCACCCTCATGTCCCTCACCATTATGGTGACGGCCCCGATTATGGGAGTGGGCGGGGTGCTCATGGCCATCGGGCAGGACGTCGTGCTCTCCCTCACGCTCCTCGTGATTATTCCGGTACTCACCGCAATTATTCTGGTATGTACCGCGATGCTCGCCACACGCTACGAAACCCTCCAGCGGCGCGTGGATGCGATTAACGATGCGCTACGTTCCCAACTTTCTGGAGTGCGGGTGATTCGAGCCTTCCGCCGCGAGGAGGCGATGGCCGGGGAATTCGAGGTCCATAACCGCAATTTCCGTTCGATTATGCTCCAGATCGGCACGATTTGGTCCGCGTTGCTACCGGCCATGAGTGCGGTCATCGGGCTGGCCTCCGCGCTGATCGTGTGGATTGGCGGGCATCGGATTGCCGGGGGTTCCATGCCGGTGGGAGCGCTGGCCGCTTTTATCACCTACCTCATGATGATTCTGGGTGCGGTCATGATGCTCGGCATGATTATTATGGTGGTTCCGCGCGGGAACGTCTCCGCCGAGCGCGTGATCGAGGTGAACACCACCGTTCCCTCCATCGCGGACGCACCGGATGCGCGGGAGATGCCGCCCGGCCCGGTCACCTTCCGCTTGCGCGATATTTCCCTCACCTACGCGGATGCGGACGAGCCAGCATTGCGCGGCATTTCTTTGTGTTTCCGACCTGGAACGACGACGGCGATTATTGGCGCCTCGGGCTCGGGCAAATCATCGCTGGTCAAAATACTGCCGCGCCTCGTGGATGTGAGCACGGGCCGCTTCACCGTGGAAGGCAGCGCCGGGGCTGGCGCAGATGGCGAGACCGGCGAAACGGAAACGAGCGGTACCGCAGCACGCGGCGCCGGAGCGAGCGAAGTGGATGTGCGCGATATTCGACTCGCTGATTTCCGCCGCCGGGTGGCCCTGGTACCCCAGCGTGCGTTCCTGTTTAGCGGCACGGTAGCCAGTAATGTTGCCGGCTCCACCCGCGATATTGACCAGGAACGGGTGATTAATGCGCTGCACTGCGCCCAGGCCTGGGATTTTGTGCAGGCCGGGGGCGGGCTGGAGATGCCGGTGGAAACCGGGGGAAGCAATCTTTCCGGCGGGCAACGCCAGCGCCTGACCATCGCGCGGGCTCTGTACCGCGCCCTCCCTGATAGCTCCGGGCGAGCCGGTGCTGACCTGGTGGTCTTTGATGATTCTTTCTCCGCCCTCGATTACGCCACCGATGCCCGGGTGCGGGCCAACCTCAAGGAGCGGATCCGGGATGCGGCGGTGGTTATTATCGCCCAACGTATTTCGACCACGCGCAGCGCCGATTGCGTCGTCGTTCTGGATTGCGGCGAGGTGGTGGGCTGCGGGACGCACGCCGAACTCATGGAAACCAATGAGATGTACCGCTCCATTGTGCGTTCCCAGGAGCGCGGGCCGGAAGGTGGTGCGGAACGTGGAACGGAAGCGAACGGTACGGAACGCGGAACGGCGGCAAGCGATACGGAACCAAGCGGCACAGCGACCGCAACGAGTGAGGAGGTGCGGGCATGAGAGGTGCCGGAAATATTGACGAAGCCCGCGATATCCGCGGGGCGCTCCTCACCCTTATTCGCCACTACCTACGCCATTACGTGGGACGCATTGTGGCAGTGCTGCTGCTTTCACTTATCTCCACCGCGGCGGTGGTGGCCGCGCCCTTCCTGCTCGGACAGGGCACCAATGTGGTGGTTGATGGAATCCGCTCCGGCGGCGTGGATTTCCCGGAGCTGGCGCGGGTGCTGAGCCTGGCTGCCGGATGCTATATTCTCTCAGCGCTGCTGCGTTTCTGGTTCGGCTATATTATTCGCCTCATTATTCAGGATCTCGGCTATGAGATGCGGAGGGATTGCCAGCAGAAAATTGATCGGATGCCGCTATCCGTGCTGGACAAACAGCAGCGCGGGGATGTGCTCTCGCGGGTTACGAACGACGTCGATAATGTCACCCAGTCCCTGCTGCAAACCCTTTCCGAAGTGCTCTCCGCGATCTACCAGATTATCGGGATCGTGGCGGTCATGGTCTATCTGTCCTGGTCGGTGGCCCTTGCCTCGCTGGTGGTCATCCCGGTGGGGATTATTGGGATCCTGCTGCTACTGCGCCGCTCCCGCCCCTATTTCCGGGACCAATGGCGGCTCACGGGTGATGTCTCCGCCGTGGTCGAGGAGAGCTTCACCGGGCTGGATGTGGTAGCTGCCTACGGGCTGGAAGATGAATTCCAGGGCCAGTTTGATGCCGCGAATGGCGATCTTTACGACGCTTCCTTCCGCGCCCAGGCCATTGCGCAGATGTCCCAGCCGCTTATGATGCTGGTGCAGAACGGTTCCTTCGCTATCGTCACCCTCCTGGGCAGTATCCAGGCGATGGCCGGCACCATGACGATTGGCGGGCTGCAAGCGATGATGCAATATACTCGCCAGCTGTCCCACCCGCTCCAATCCCTGGCCTCCACCGCGAATCTCATCCAATCCGCGGCGGCCTCCGCGGAGCGAATTTTCGATTACCTCGCCCAGGAGGAGATGGCCCCGGATGCACATTCGAGCTATCGCGAGGTGGTGGCCCCCGAAGCACGGAGCGGCACCATCGAGTTTTCGCACGTGCGTTTTTCCTACGAGCCGGAAACCCCGGTGATCCGCGATCTCTCACTGCGAGTGGAGCCGGGCCATTCGGTGGCGATTGTGGGGCCCACCGGCGCGGGGAAAACCACGCTCGTCAATTTGCTTATGCGTTTTTACGAGGTAGACGGCGGGGCGATTACCGTGGACGGCGCACCCATCGATTCTTTCACCAAGGAATCCCTGCGGGAGCATTTCGGGATGGTCTTGCAAGACACCTGGCTGTTTGACGGCACGGTCTGGGAAAATATCGCTTTCGGGAAGGACGGTGCTACGCGCGACGACGCCATTGCCGCCGCGGCCGCCCTGGGCATTGCTGATCTTCTTGAGACCCTCCCCCACGGTTTTGATACCCATATTGGGGATGAGGGCGAGAATGTTTCCGCCGGGGAGAAACAGCTCATCACCATCGCGCGGGCGTACCTCGCCAATCCCGATGTGCTGATTTTGGATGAGGCCACCAGTTCGGTGGATACCCGCACCGAAGCGCTTATCCAGGATGCCATGGAGCGGCTACGCGAAGGGCGCACCTCCTTCATTATTGCGCACCGGCTCTCCACCGTCCGCAATGCCACCACGATCCTGGTTATGGAAGCTGGGGACGTGGTAGAAAGCGGCACCCATAAGGAATTGCTGGCAGCCGGCGGGGCCTATGCCCGCCTCTACGAAAGCCAGTGGGCCTAAGCTGGCGGCGGTGTGAGCCTATGCTGGCGGTGGTGCGCCAAGCTAACCGCGAGCCTGAGACCTGCGGGCCTAAGCGACCGGGACCGCGAGCTTCTCCTCCGCCGGGATTTCCCGGCCGGCAAGATACCCGGCCATGAGCCGCGCTACCGCGCTGGCGCCCAGGCTGAGCACCCACAGGGCAGCCATAAGAATCAGAATGCTCGGATGCCCGGCATCCTTAATAATGAGGAAGACCAGGAGGATTACTCCGAGGACGGCTGCCGTCACCGGGATGGCCTGCATGGTGGGGCGCAGCCACGCCGGTGCCGAGCGCCGGGGTTGTTCCAGCAATCCAAACCACTGGTAGACTCCCAGGAAATAAACCTGGCCGAGCGCAACCCAGAGCATCCCAAAACAGGTACAGGTCCAGATAGCAAGGCTAAATTCCGGGGCCCATTGTAAGATATCCAAGGCATTGATATAGAGAAGCGGATAGCCAAGAAAACCACCCAGAACCGCGGCTCCCGCCGCGATCTTTCCAGCCTTATACGCGTTCATATAAGATCCCTCCGTTGAGTCATATAATCAACCGCCGCGGTGACGATCTTATTTTTGAGGCTAACGACGCTTCACATGGATATCTACGGCCGCGAACCGTCCTCGTCACATCTTAACCAAACTGTATCCCGTGGTGATGTAACTGTAACCCTTGTTAATATGCCCGTGGCTGGTGTTAATGGGAATGTGACCGCTCCACCCCGGCAAAATCCCACAGGATCTCACCGAGATCGCGGGCAGTTCCCACGTGCCGCCAGGCCAGCTCCCACTCGGAACGCGGGGCGGTCCCCCACTCCACGAGCACCGTGGGAAGGCCATGCTGGCTTGCGCCCTCGACATCGTGAATACGATCCCCCACCATGAGGGCCCGCGAGGTATCGATGCCCTGCGCCCGCAATTCGCGCAGCGCCGCCCCCACCACCTCAGCTTTCCCATACCCGGGTATATCTTCGGGATCCCCGGCAATATAGCGGAAATGCTGCGCCACGCCCTGGTGTTCCAGAATCGCGCGGGCATTCTTTTCGTTTTTCGACGTCGCAATGGCCAGAGGCACCCCGGCCGCGTCCAGTTCCTCCACCAGTTCACGCATCCCCGGGAAAATCGGGGTGTCAAGCATGCGCTGCTCGTAACGCACCCGGTAGCGACGCACCATCTCCACCGGGTCGGCTGCGCCGAGCTTCGTGAAGGTATCGATGAGCGGCGGGCCGATGAACTGCACGAAGAACTCTTCGGGGTGGTCCTCCCCCATTTCTTCGCGCAGGGTAGCCCGGAAAGTTTTTTTGACGATGGCGGCGGAATCGTGGAAAGTTCCGTCCAGATCAATAAGGATGGGGTTCACAGGTTAAGTCCGGCGGTATCGCCTGCTCCTTGTCTCGCAATTTCGTTGGTTACTAGGTCAAGTACGGTGGTGGGGCCGCACCCCACGGGCCCGTTCACCACCACATCCAGGGCATGCCCCAGTTCATCTTCCACAATCCAGCCTTCTTCGAGGGGTTCTTCCGCGCCGGGAAGAATAAGCGTGGAGGAGAGCAGCGGTTCGCCCATCTCCGTGACCACCGCCTGGGTGATGCGATGATCCGGGATGCGCACGCCCACCGTGTGTTTCTTCGGGTTGAGGGTCATGCGCGGCACTTCTTTAGTGCCCTTGAGAATAAAGGTGTAGGGCCCGGGCGTGAGGCTTTTGATGAGCCGAAAATCGGGATTATCCACGATCACAAGCTGCCCGAGCTGCGCGAAATCGTGGCACAGCAGCGTGAAATGGTGTTTATCACCGACCTGCCGGATGGTGCGAATTCGCTCCAGGCCCTCCTTATTGCCCATCTGGCACACAATGGCGTAACCGGAATCAGTGGGCAGCGCCACCACCTCACCGCGCCGCAGCCGATCCACCACTTTGGTGACGAGCCGCGGTTGCGGATCCTCAGGATGAATATCAATGAAGGTAGCCATAGCAACTAGTCTAGTCGAGGCCGCGACAGGAAGAAGCCGCGCAGCCTTACTCCGCCGCGCGCGCAGCCTCGCGCAACTCCGCGAGCTCCGCCGCACTGGCATAGGGCTCCATTTCCCGCAGGTACGCGCGGGCTTCGCTGGTGCGCCCGGCCGCCAGCGCGGTACGTACCAGCGCTTCCCCAGCCTCGAAACTATGGGTGGCCGGGTCCCAATGGGCCAGCCCTAAGGTGAGTGCCTGATCCGGGTGGCCGGCCTCGCGCAAAATCGCCATGGCCCGGGCGAGGATACGCCCGTCCGGATTGCGATCCGTGGCGGTGGTGAGAAGCCGCAGGGCCCGCTCGGGATCGGACTCCACCGCGAGGCGAGCCATATGCAGCTGCGGGTACCAGGAGGCCGGCGAGCTAGAGAGTTCTTCGGCGAGGGCATAAATCGCCAGGTCCGCGGAAAGAATGCTTCCGGTTCCGGTGAGCTCCGCGGTGAGCGGATCCGCGGGCGGGAGTTCACCTTCAGCTTCACGCGCCAGGCCAACGAGCTGCGTGAAAGCCTCGACGTCGTTGGGATCTTCAGCAAGCCGATCACGCAGCGCCTGCGCGGTGGCAGTATCAGCTTCCGGGGCCCGGGTATGCTGGAAGAGTTGCTGCATCAAATCGAGGAATGCCATGATGCGAGCGTACCGAAAATAGGGAGGTCGTGCGATGGAGGTAGCGCAACTCATGTCGCTGGGCGCGGATATTCTGGAGCGCGAAGGCTACCCGGATGCCACCGAAAGTTTCGAGCTGAGCCGCGTGGATAGCGTCACCCGCTGGGCTATTGCGGTCACGCTGGAAGATGCCAGCGGCGTGGTGGTACCCGATAGCGAGATTTGCGCGGCGCGCACCCTCGGGGATCTGGTGCGGCTCAGCTGCCCGGGCACGGACCTGAGCATCACCACCTCTTCTTCTCAGCACGACGACGCAGCTGCGGCCCGCCCCACTCCCGCTGCCACAAGCGCGGATGCCGCGGGACCTAACCCTGAGAAGCAGGAGAAGCCGGATGAAAATGCCCCGCTTTCCGCGGAGGATTTGCGGGCCGCCCTCGGGCTGTAGGGTGCGCAGTAGCGGGTACGCCCCCCGCGGACTTAGCTCACCACGGCCCGGGTTTTAGCCCACGCGGTGCAGCCAACGCACCGGTGCGCCCGCGCCGGCATAGCGGAAGGGTTCGAGCTCATCATCCCAGGCTTGGCCGAGGGCAATATCGAGGAGCCGGCGCATTTCTGCGGCATCGTTCCCCGCGTTTTCCAGCGCGGCCCGCACCCGGTTTTCGGGGATAACCACATTGCCGGTGAGATCTGTTTGGGCGTAGAAAATACCGAGGCCGGGGGTGGCGGACCAGCGGCCTCCTTCGGATACCGGGCTGGCATCTTCGGTGATTTCAAAACGTAAGTGTTCCCAGCCGTTGAGTGCGGAGGCGAGTATGGCGCCAGTTCCCACTTCCCCCGTCCACGAGGCTTCTGCCCGGTTCATATGCGGGGCGGCGGGTTGTTTGGTCCACTCAAAATGCGGTTCGTATCCGAGCACGCTTGTCACCGCCCATTCAACGTGGGGTTGAACGGCCGGCATAACAGAGTGAATGAATATGACGCCGCGAGTGGCGTATTTGTGTGCCATAGCATTCCTCCTGCGCTTGGGTGGCTTTCCCCGTGCTACCCACGCGGAGGGGCTACTAGAGCGATTGTAGCGCAGAAGAGACGCGCAGCTGGCGAATATCGCGCATCGCTTGTTTGCGTACGTCCCGTTCCAGGCGGTCGAGGTAGAGGTGGCCGTCCAGGTGATCGCATTCGTGCTGGATGCAGCGCCCGAGGAGACCCTCCCCCTCCACAATTTTCTTCTTGCCGTCCAGGTCAATACCTTCCGCGCGGGCGTACCAGGCCCGCGTGGTCGGGTAGTAGAGGTCCGGGACGGACAGGCAGCCTTCCTCACCGTCCTGGTATTCATCTTCGGAAAGCGCCACAATCACGGGGTTGAGAATGTAATCGATCTCCCCGTCGATATGCCAGGAGAAAGCGCGCAGGGAGACCCCGATTTGGTTGGCTGCTAGGCCCGCCCGGGCGTCGTCGTTCACGTTTTCAAGCAGGTCTTCTACCAGACGCACAATGCCCGGGGTGATCTCCCGAATCGGATCGCAGGGGGTGCGCAGGACCGGGTCCCCCACCACGCGAATCTCCCGGTATGCCATAGCGAGCTCCTTTGGTAAGATTCTTCACACTTATGTTGCCCCGCGCCGCGAGTGCCGGACAGAGCAGAACGGCGGCAAGCCTACGCTCACCGCCGTTCGTTCGCTCCCGCAGCTGGACTCGAACCAGCAACCGTTCGATTAACAGTCGAATGCTCTGCCATTGAGCTATGCGGGAATTTGCAACAGAAAAGATAATAGTCAATGGCGGGACACGAAGCAACTTCAGAGGTGTGCGCTCTGCCACTCCAGACCGTAAGCGCCGCCCGTCACTATCACAGTCACCGATTCGCCCGCTCCGGTCGAGGGTGCACTCAGGTGCTGGCGCAGGGCGCGACCGGCGAAGAACATGATAATCAGCAGAATGACTCCCACAATCGCGGCGGCGATCATCCGCCGGCGCGCTATGCGCTGAATCTCCTCCGCCTGGGCGGCATCAAGGGGAACGGGTTCTACCTGCGTCTCCGGTTGTTCCGGCTGTTCCGGCAGCTCGAACTTCTCTGGTAGATCCGGTTTCTCGGGTGTTGACATGGGGCTACTCTAGCCCACGCTCTGCCCGGTGAGCATGAACAGCACCATCTTGGTGGGAGCCAGGGCACGCACAGCGTGCGGGAGGCGGGTGGGTAGGTGCACGAGGCCACCCGGGCGCAGGTGCACCGTTCGACCCTCGGTATGCATCTCCACCTCCCCTTCCAGCACCTGGATGAGTACGGGAACTGCGGCGGTATGCTCAGAAAGTTCTTCCCCGGTATCGAAGGAGAAAACCACCACATTCACACCTTCAGCGCGCATCGCGGTGGTGGAAACGGTCGAGGCAGCGGCATAATCCACCGTGGCGCCAAGGTCTTCCAGGTAGGAAAGCTGCGGGGTATTGTCACTCATCGGTCGTCCTTTCAGTTAGAGGTTGTAGCTGATTCAGTAGAGCCGGGGGCCTCAGCAGCGCCAGCAGCACCAGCGGATTCGGTAGCGCTGGCGGATTCGGTGGGCTTGCGAGCCACCATGGCCACGCCGGCCAGGTGGTGGCGGTACTTGCGGAAGAGAGCACGCATGGCCAGCACTCGCGCCCGCAGCTCTTTATCGCGCAGTACATTGCGGATGATCCGTGCTACCCCGCGCAGGCCTTCGTCGGCCAGATTCCGGCGCAGAGACAGCAGTGCCATGGGGGCATCCCCCACCCATTCCACCTCGAAACCGGCATCGGTAAGTACCTGGCGCCATTCGGCCTGGGTGAGCGGGCGTGCGTTGACGCGAATCGTCTGGGCCAGGCCCTTGCGCAGAGTATCGGCAATGGCCGGATCGATGTTATCCGGGGTGAGGCTGAGCTCGTGGATGGCGTAGCGTCCGCCCGGGCGCAGCAGCCGGAAGGCCTCACCCACAATCGCGGCTTTCGAGCTGGCACCTTGCATGGTGAGCATCGCTTCGCCCACGACCACATCGGCACTGGCATCGGGGAGTCCAGATTTCTGCGCGGTGGAATTAACGACGACGCCGCCCACTTTTTCGACGATCCCCTTGACGCGGGTTACCGCATTCTTGTCTTGATCCACTCCGGTGTAGGAGTGAATGGGCTGGGCGATAATGAGTTCCGCGGTTCGGCCCAGGCCGGGGGCGAATTCCACCACGTCTGCGCTGGCCAGCTGGGCGTGCTCGAGCATGGCTTTCGTCAAATGCAAACCGCCGGGGCGCAATACCCGCTTCCCGGCACGGGCGAGCACCCAGTGCCCGGCGGCGGTAGCGGTGGGACGATCAGATTGCGGAAGTGGAGCATTGTCATCAATCATGGATTCACCTTAATCCCGCGAGCATGGTGAGAAAAGAGCACCCCACAACTACTTGATGCGAACCGTGCGACTCATAAAGGCGAATAATTACCACTAGAAATCCACCCATTGTCTTAGCCACCAAATCACCCGATGCTAATAAATACAAAACTGTTGAGGGTAAGCATCTTGAAATACTCACAATACAAATCCTCGTGGCGTACCCCACATCAACTTGGGTAAACACACACCCTTGCCCTAAACGTTTAGGTGGCATAGCTTGACCTCAACGCAACCAATTGGGACAAAGGAGACCCTGATGAAACCGGCAACTCTTAAAGATGTGGCTCGGGCCGCCGGTGTGTCTATTTGGACTGTCTCCAATACGTTTTCCGGCAAAGCCCCCGTAACTCAATCGACCAAAACCCGAGTATTGGAAGCGGCTAAAACGCTCAACTACATCCCCAACCAGACAGCACGCGCCCTGCGCCGCGAAACTCCCGGCCCAATCGTCGTGATGACTGCATCAACATCCAATGCTTACTACGTCGATATGCTTGATGGCGTTCATGAAATGTTGCGCACATCTTCCCATGGAGTACGCACAGCCGATCTTGCTCCTGAAGGCCGATTTGATCAGAAAACTGAAGATTTGGTTGTCACCGAAGCGATCCAATCGCGGGCAGCCGGAGTTATCAGTACTCTTACTTTATCCGTAGACAATCACGAGAAACTTTGCGAGTGGGGAATCCCCATTGTCTATGTCGACTCGCAAGGACCGACTGCGCCGTCCGGTTCGGTATCTGTAACCTCAAATAACGAACAAGCAGCGTATCAAATTGGTGAGCATCTCAACTACCACAGACTCGACACGTGGCTTTTATTGATCTATCCCGAGCGGTGGTCCACAAGGCAAACTCGAATTAAGGGCATGAAAAACGCCGCCAAGAAATTCGGGGCAACTTTCTCGATTCTCGAATGCGCTAATGACTCACAATCGAGCGCAGTTGTGTTAGAGGAGTACCTCAGAAATACGAAGGTAGAGAAGCTCGCGATTATTGCCGGTAACAATCCTCTCCTCCTCGGGACCATGCACGCACTCCAGGCATGTGACCTTCGGGTTCCCGATCAGGTCGCCTTAATCGCCTTTGACGAATTTACCTGGTCAACTTTCGTCAATCCTCCAGTGACGTTGATTGACGAAGATTCTCGCGATATCGGCGCAAAAGCCGCTCTAAAACTTATTCACATCATGCAAGAGCATCCGCAGGGAGCTATCCGTTACCACAACCAGGAGTCTGAGGAGGTGAACGTCAAACTCAGAATTCGTGCCTCCTGCGGCTGCTAAACGAATTAGAAAACCAAATTGGGCCAAACCGGCCTATCTAACCAAAAGGAGATCTCAACGATGAGAACAGCAAAAAAGGCTCTCGCCTTCACGACAAGCATTCTGCTCGCCGCAACTTTCTCGGGTTGCACTTCAGGCGACTCCGCTACAGAAGCGCCGAAACCTGACAAGATCGAGAAAATCGGCTTGATGGTACAGGACATGTCCAATCCCTTCTTCTCCGCCATGGATAAGGGAGCGAAGGAAGCAGCCGAGAAGATTGGCGCAACTCTTAACGTCCAGGACGCCAAACTTGATCTGGCGAATCAGAATACTCAGATTGACACATTCATTCAGCAAGGCGTAGACCTTATCGTTGTTTCCGCTGTTGACGAGTCCGGCCTGCAACCCGCCATCGAACGCGCCCGACAGGCAGGGATCTTCGTTGTAGCTGTTGATACTCCTGCGAAGGGCGCAGATGCCATTGTTATGACCGATGCCGTTCAGGCCGGCGAAATTGCATGTACCTATTTATTCGAGCAGATGGGTGGCAAGGGAAATATTTTGGTTGTTGATGGCACACCTATCCAGACGATCACGGATCGCATTAAGGGCTGCAATCAAGCTATGAAGAATTTCCCCGGCATTAAGGAAGTCGGGCACCAAAACTCGCAAAATGACCGCGCTACCGGCCTCTCTGTCACTACCGACATGCTTACTGCAGCCAGCGATGTCCAGGGCATCTTTGGAATGAATGACCCGTCCGCCCTTGGTGCGACGCTTGCTGTCCAGCAAGCTGGACGTACAAATGAAATTAAGGTGGTAGGAATCGACGCTTCTCCCGAAGGGCTCCAGGAACTCCGAACCGCTGGTTCTCCCTTCGTCGGCACTGCCACCCAAGAGCCCGCAAAGATGGTCGAAAAAGCAATCGAGGTTGGGCAGCAGCTTGCTCGCGGAGAATCACTCACGGAAACCACTATCCTCATCCCCTCGCAAATCATCACCCGGGATGCGGTAGACGAATACCCGGGATGGTAGAAATGACTCTTCTCAAGCTCGAAGGGATCAGGAAAAGATTCGGCGCTACCCAAGCGCTTGGAGGAGTTTCCTTTGATCTGAACGCCGGAGAGATTCATGCCCTCATGGGAGAAAACGGCGCTGGCAAGTCAACGTTGATGAAAATTCTGGCGGGGAACCTGGCTGCCGATAGCGGAAAGATCTTCGTTGACGGTCAGGAAGTCCATATCTCATCTCCTAACGATGCACGTAAACACGGAATCGCAATCATCCACCAAGAGATTAATACCGTCCCAAATCTGACGGTGGCCGAGAACCTCTGCCTCGGCGTCGAACCACTCAGACACGGAATTCTTGACCGTGACAAGATGCGTTCGGATGCACGCGCTAAGTTATCGGCCATTGGAGTGGATATCGATGTCAACAGGCCTCTCGGCTCGTTCTCCATCGGTATGCAGCAGATGGTCGAAATTGCTCGTGCTGCTGCCGAGGACGCCCGCATTCTCGTTCTCGACGAGCCCACTGCCGCGCTTTCCCGAGCTGAAACAGAGGATCTTTTCAGAATTATTCGAGAGCAGCAGCAAAACGGCGTCGGCCTTATCTACATCACTCACCGTATGGAAGAAGTGTGGAAGTTAGCTGATAGGGTGTCCGTTCTTCGGGACGGAACGTCCGTCGGAACGCAGCTTCTAGCCGAATTAACGCCTGACGAAATCGTGCGAATGATGGTCGGTAGAAAAATCGGTGATCTCTACGAACATGCAGACCGTGCATCGGGCGAAGTGGTTCTTGAGGCAAAGGATCTCAAAGCTCCTGGGGTTGATGACGTCTCCTTCAAAGCTCGGGCTGGTCAAATTCTTGGATTTGCAGGATTGGTCGGCGCTGGGCGTTCGGAAACCGTCAGGCTACTTATGGGAGCAGATCCCATGAGTAGCGGCACGTTGCTACTCAAAGGCAAAAGCTATCATCCTAAAAGCCCCAAGGAGGCCCTGGGATCTGGCATTGCCATGGTGCCGGAATCCAGAAAGGAACAAGGTCTGTTCATGGATCACACAACGGCATCGAATATCTCGATTGCCTCTCTGAGCGACTTCACCAAACTCGGCGTGCTCGCGCGGGGCGCAATTCGAAAGAAAGTTCGCCAGATCATGGAAGTGCTCAATATTCGAAAGACCTCCACAAGTCTTCCGGTAAGAGCGCTTTCGGGAGGAAACCAACAAAAAGCACTTCTCGGCCGCACTCTCATGGCAGGTGCCGATCTTTTGATTTTCGATGAACCTACGCGCGGTGTTGACATCGGGGCGAAAAGGGAAATCTACGAGATCATGAATGATCTTGCTAAAGAAGGCAAAACCATCATCATGGTTTCTTCTGACCTCCCTGAAGTCCTGGGAATGTCTGATCGCATCATCGTTATGCGAAAAGGAAAAGTCGTGGGAGAACTCGATGCACGAGATGCCACAGAAGAATCGGTCATGAGCCTCGCGACCGGAGCAACAAAGGAACAAGCATGACTATAGAAGCTGCACCTCGACGGAAAATGAACTTCGCTGCGTGGTGGGATAAGGTTGGGATTCTCGCGGTCCTCGTCCTTCTCGTCGTGATTATGGCGCTCATCGCCCCGAACTTCATGTCGATGAACAATCTCATGAATATCGCCCGTTCGATCTCAATTAACGCGATCATTGCGGCAGGTATGACCTTCGTTATTATTACCGCCGGCATTGATCTCTCTGTCGGATCAATCGTTGCCGTATCGGGTGTAACCGCAGTACTGGCCTGTATCTCCGGTGCTCCAGCCATCATCGGGATAATCGCTGGCATTCTTGCCGGTGCAGTTGCGGGATGGGTAAACGGTGCTCTATCGGCGTATCTAGCCCTAGCGCCCTTTATCGTGACGCTCGGCATGATGACATTCCTCCGCGGCCTCGGATACACGCTGACCGGAGGCCAACCCATCGTGGACAACAAGCTGGCTTTCAGAGATCTTGGAAACGGATACATGGCTGGAATTCCAGTTCCCGTCATTGTAATGATCATTGTGTACATCATCTGCTGGTTCATTCTCGAACGAACGAAGTACGGTAGGCATGTTTACGCAGTCGGTGGTAATCCCGAGGCGGCACGCCTTGCTGGAATCAACGTCAAACGGGTACTTACCTCGGTTTATGTCATTGCAGGCGCGCTTTCAGGGCTTGCAGGAGTCATTTTCGCCGCACGCGTTGTTTCCGCGCAGCCGACCGCTGGTACCGGATACGAACTTGATGCTATCGCCGCGGTTGTTCTAGGTGGAACATCTCTTGCCGGCGGTAAGGGCAAGATCATCGGAACCCTCATCGGTGCGATCATTCTCGGAGTGCTCTCAACCGGCATGATTCTCATGAATGTCCAATTCTTCACCCAGCTACTAATTAAGGGCGTCGTCATTATTCTCGCCGTCGCCATTGACTCCCTCAAACAGAAGAGCACCAAGGCAGGAAAGTAGATGAAGACCCATAAAGTAATCAGTAATATCGAAGGAAAGCGTGCATTCGAGCCGATCTACTTCGATGAACCACAAGTGCTCACAGAATCCTTGTGGCTAGCACGAACCAATACTGGGGAGCAGATCCTTTGCCAACGATTGGCTGATCAGCCGGCTCCACAAGAGGCCACCAGATTTGTCACTACACTCAGTTTTGAGGACGAGGCAAGTTTCACACTGGATGAACCAGTCGAATCCGGAGAAGGAATCACAAAAGGACCCGGTACTGAAGCTGACTCATGGGCCCGCGTTAATACCGGCTACTTCGATATTGATGTGTGCACGGGTACCGCAGAGGGCACTGGTGCCTCAAAGTGGGGGCTCAAACACTTCCGCACCCTTGATGAGGGTATTGACCTCCTCCCCTCTGGAAACAATGCGATTGGTGGATTTTACGGCCCGTTCTTCACTCCTGAAAACGGACTCATCAATCCGCCAGAACACACAAAGGTGAAGATTGAGATCCTTGAAGACGGACCAGTCTTGCTTTCTTTCAGAATGCTAGGTGTGATACCAGACGGGCTCCTACCAGAGCTCCGGGGTAAAAACTTCTCAATCGAGTGGGCTTTCACTTATAGGACGCCTTGGTTCAGCCGGCGTTATCACGTAGATGATTTCCAAACTGTGATCAACGGACGTTCTGTAACTAACAAGATCACCGTTGGGGATGAATTCGAAGCCGGACAAGGAAAACTACTCTTTGATCGGTTTGCGTGCTACGGAGGATCCCGATATCGCAGCGGCGATCCTTATGCTGGGCACCTGGCCGACATGGTAGAGCAGACCATTTCTGACAGCACATTACCTCAGCGCAAGAAACTTGAAGAATTTAAGGCCGCCTTAACCGACGATATTGAGAACGCTCATTGGGATTTGTACTGGCGCCTATTCTCGACTTTCGAAGGGGCTTTAACAGACGAAACAATCCGCGACCGACTGGCAATTGTTCGCGAGAAATCATTTGTTGATGCAGAGCTGCGTGATTGGCGAGTCGATTCTGAACCTATCGACGTCCAGAAAGAGGAGCACGAAACTATCTTCCCCGGAGCTGCCAATAAGACAGTCGAATATGACACATCTACCGGCCGTGCAATGATCTGGTATACCTCGAAGCCATCGGGAGGCTTCCAGATCGTACAGCGCAAGCAGTCGGGATGGGGAAACTGGGGTACCAACCTCGAAAACGAATGCCCGGAGCTCCCTGTGGGTGTCGATATCAAAACGGCATACGGCAAATTCGCATCTAACTGGGAAGATATAGCCGACCAGTTAGCAACTCCTCCGGAAGTGCTTTAGGACCAAAGAATCCCATATGGCGGTTGCCGGATTTCTATATGTCCCAGAGTAGGACAGCACGGTTACCGTCTACAAAGCTGGGTGGCTGGCGCGATCATTCTCGCGCTAGCCACCCAGCTCCCTTTTACCAAGAAACCGATTCCTCCAGGTGTGATTCACGCCGGGAAATTGAGTGGGAGGGTGAGGTCGTATTGTTCTGCGTCATAGAGGTGGTCGGCTAGATCCACGATCTGCCCGGATTCATCGTAAGCGCTACGCCTCACTCGTAAGAGAGGGGCGCCGGATGCCACGTGTAAGAGTTCTGCTTCCGCGGGAGTTGCGCTGCGCGCGCTGATACGTTGGACTCCGCCTCGTAACACAATCCCGTGACTCTTGAAGAAAGCGTAGAGGCCTCCCGATGATATAGCGGTAAGCGAGGGAGCCAGATCGGCTGGGATCCAGTTACGCATAATCCCCATACGGTTTCCCTCCGCCCACCGCAAACGTTCTAAAGCCACGATTTCTTTACCTTCTAGGCAGTGCATATCGGCAGCTAGACCGCTATCGGCAAACACCACCAGATACTGGAGAACGTCCGTGCGCGGTTCACGGCCCGCGGCCCGTAAATCATCGGAAAGGCTTGCTAGGGAAGGATCCCTTTGGAAAACTCGTGGCATCACCCTGGTACCAACACGCGGGCGCCGTGAGAGTTTCCCCTCATCAGTCAGGACTTGTAATGCCCGCCGTAGCGTGGGGCGCGAGACACCCAGCCTGCGTGACATGGACACTTCGTCTTCAAGGAGCTGCCCGGGTAAAAGCGCGCCAGAGTCAATAAGACTCGCTAATGATTGCGTGATTTGCTGATGCAAAGGAGTGGAAGACCGAGAGTCGAAACTAATCCGGGGAGCAACCGGAACATCCAGCTGATCTGCATTCTCTTTTCCACGGGGTGTTGACATTAACGTGACCCTCTCACCCTTATTTGTTCACCTAATTGTAAACATAGCTGATAATCGTATGTTTGGCTAGCGTTTACGGCCTTTTAGCGCTTCAATAGCGGCCTTTATGGTCACCTTCATTCAAGTTTCTCACCCTCCCCTACTTATCCTTTGTATTTACAAGTAGGGGGTCTGGGGTTATTTTGGGAACAAATGAGACACCCCGCTGGTGGGGTGCTGGTTTGGACTCACAAAGGAGTGATAACGAATGGATATACCTCATTGGATTAATGGTGGCCTGTACACGGGCCAGCCGGAGGGAAAGATCGCGGTTGACGACCCGGCTAGTGGCGAGATTCGCGGGTATTTGTTGCAGGCGAGCCGTGAAGATCTTGACTACGCAGTAGGGATTGCGGTTGAAGCTCAAAAGGCTTGGGCTCGTACCTCGTTGGCGAAGCGTACCGAGATTATGTATCGGATGCGTCAGCTCGTCCTTGATCATCAAGACGAGATTGCGAAAGCGATTGTGGCTGAGCATGGTAAGGATTATTCGGATGCTATTGGGGAGATCCAGCGGGGGCGGGAGACCCTTGATTTTGCTTGCGGGATTAATGTTGCCCTGAAAGGTGAAACATCCTCGAATATTTCCACGGGGGTAGATATTCACACGCTGCGCCAGCCTCTTGGTGTTGTTGGCGGGATTTGCCCGTTTAATTTCCCGGTTATGGTGCCTATGTGGATGCACCCGATTGCGATTGCTACCGGTAATGCTTTTATTTTGAAGCCGGCACCGGCCACGCCTTCGGCTTCTCTTGTGATTGCGCGTTTGTATAAGGAAGCTGGTCTGCCTGACGGGATCTTCCAGGTTATTTCCGGGTCGAATGATTTCACGATGGCCATGATTGACCACCCGGATATCAAGGCTGTTTCTTTCGTGGGTTCAACCCCGGTTGCGAAACTGATTCAGGAGCGTGCGGTGCGGGCGGGCAAGCGTGTCCAAGCATTGGGCGGGGCTAATAATCATGCGATTGTTATGCCCGATGCTGATATCAACTTCGCTGGTAAACACCTTTCAGCTGCGGCTTTCGGAGCTGCTGGTGAACGCTGCATGGCATTACCTGTTGCTGTGGCTGTGGGCGGGGTTGGTGACAAACTAGCAAAAGCCGTCAAAGAACACGCTGAGCTTATCCGAGTGGGTTACGGCCTGGACGAAGGCGTGCAGATGGGCCCGGTTATCAACGCTCAGGCTAAAGAACGGATCATTGACGCGATTACTGATGCGGAAAGCAAAGGTGCGAAAGTCATCCTTGATGGGCGTTCTCTCAATGTGAGCGGGCATGAGAACGGGTATTTCCTTGGCCCAACTATTTGCACGCATGTCTCGCGCGATTCCATCCTGTATCGGCAAGAAACTTTCGGACCTGTCCTGGCAATCGTCGAGGTAGACACTTACGAAGAAGCCATCGCTCTTGTTAATTCCTCGCCTTACGGTAACGGAGCAGCGATCTTCACCAACGATGGTGGTCTGGCACGTCGTTTCGAGCTGGAAGTTGAAGCTGGCATGGTTGGTATCAACGTTCCTATCCCCACGCCCGTGGCTTACTACTCGTTTGGTGGATGGAAAGACTCTCTTATGGGCGATACCCATATTCACGGGCCCGAAGGCGTGCGATTCTACACGCGCGCGAAGGCCACAACGGTGCGGTGGCCTTCGGAGGGCACCTATGAAGCAACAATGTCGTTTGAACGCACCGAATAAACCACAGATAAGGAAGTGATGGACATGGTCGTCCATGATGTACTAACAATTGGACGCTGCGGCGTCGATATTTATCCCCTGCAAACCAACTGCACTCTCGAAGAAGTCACAACGTTCGGTAAATTCCTGGGAGGCTCTCCCACCAACGTGGCAGTAGCAGCAGCACGCCTGGGAGAAGACTGTGCCACCCTCACCGGGGTAGGTGATGACCCCTTCGGGCGGTGGGTACGCCTGGAAATGCGCCGACTTGGTGTATCGGATGAATACGTGATCGTTGACAAGACCCTGAACACGCCTGTTACTTTCTGCGAGATTATCCCACCTGAGCATTTCCCGTTCTTCTTCTACCGTGAGCCCTCGGCCCCTGACCTACAGATTAAGGACACGGACCTGGATGAAAACCAGGTGCGCGAGGCTAAACTCTTGTGGGTATCCGGGACCGGCCTGTGTGAGGAACCCTCTTACTCCACCCACATGAGCGCGCTTGACATGCGTGGGCGTAAAGACCACACCGTTTTCGATATGGACTGGCGTCCAATGTTTTGGGAATCGGTTGATCTAGCACGCCAGCGGTATGCGAAAGTCCTCGACTATGCGACAGTCGCGGTGGGTAACGTGGAAGAGTGTGAAATCGCGGTCGGGGAAACCGATCCACACCGGGCCGCAACAGCACTACTGGAACGCGGAGTACAAATCGCTGTAGTCAAGCAAGGCAGTAAGGGCACCCTCGCGAAATCGAGTACGGAAGAATTCTTCATTCCCGCGATGAATACCACCGTGGTTAACGGGGCTGGTGCCGGGGATGCTTTCGGTGGGTCCCTTGTTCACGGACTCTTACAGGGCTGGAGCCTTGAGAAAACGATCCGGTATGCCAACACTGCCGGCGCGATCGTCACCTCGCGTATCGAATGCTCCACCGCTATGCCCACCCAGGATGAAATCGAGCGCGTGCTGGCCGCGAATCACACTGACGCGCTACTCGAGACACCTCAATCAGCAGAAAGCAACCAGTAACCATGGATATTGCCAGGCTTATTGCAGGACGGCGTTGCCCGGGTTCTGCTCACAAAGCCTTGCTCAAACGCGAGCAACCCGCCACCCTGCTACCCAACGGGAAATTCCTTATTATGGCCGCGGATCACCCAGCCCGGGGCGCATTCGCCGCCGGCCCTAATCCGCGTGCTATGGAAGACCGTTTCGATCTACTCCAGCGCCTGTGTGATGCGCTTGCCGTGCCCGGGGTTTCCGGACTGTTAGGAACAGCCGACATTATTGAAGACCTCGCGCTGCTCGGAGTCTTGGACGGCAAATGGGTATACGGGTCGATGAATCGTGCAGGACTGGCCGGCGCGGCCTGGGAACTGGATGACCGTATCACGGGCTATACCGCTAGAGGAGTAGCCAAAGCAGGCCTGCAAGGCGGGAAAATCCTTCTCCGTATTGCCTACGACGAAACAGAAACCGTGAGCACTTTGGAGATGGCCGGGAAAGTAGTCACCGACCTTTCCCGACGCCAACGCATTGCTATGGTCGAACCCTTCATATCACGGCGCGAAGACAAACAGGTAGTCAATGATGTGTCTACCGATGCCGTTACCCGCTCGATAGCAATCGCTTCAGGTTTGGGGAGCAACAGTGCCTACACGGTACTCAAACTCCCCGACACTCCCGACCTGGAACGCTTCGCGAGGGCGACTACCCTACCCATCGTTATCCTCGGCGGGGAAGTCAGCAATGATGCTGCCAAAACCCTCCACAGGTGGGCTCTCCTCTTGGAGATCCCCAACGTGATCGGCCTGGTCATTGGCCGGTCATTGCTCTATCCACAATCGGGCGACGTTCAAGGCGCCGTGGCCAACGCCGCCCAGCTCCTCTCCTAAAGAGGCTCATATATTGAAGGAGCACTCATGACTCTGACAACAGGAGGTCTCCTCGGTGTCGCTCTAGCAGCGATCGCCGTCTTGCTCTTCCTTATTATCGTATTCAAAGTCAACGCTACAGTCGCACTGATTCTGGTATCAGCCCTGACTGCTATTGCTACCGGGGTCCCAGTCAGCGAGCTATTCGATATGCTCTTGACCGGTTTCTCGGGCACCGTTGGCAAACTCGCTCTCATCATCGGGTTCGGAGCAATTATCGGGCGTATGCTTGAACAATCCGGGGGTGCTGAAGTACTCGCCCAAACCCTGCTGCGTTGGTTCGGGGAAAAACGAGCACCTTTAGCACTCTCAGTAGCTTCGCTCTTGTTCGGCTTCCCAATTTTCTTCGACGCCGGACTCATTGTCATGTTCCCGATCATCTTCTCCGTTGCCCGCCGCCTGGGCGGACCAGTACTCTTGTATGCCTTACCGGCAGCTGGAGCGTTCCAGGTCATGCACGGACTCATGCCGCCCCATCCCGGCCCGGTGGCCGCGGCTACCACGATGAACATTAATATCGGGACCGTGCTCCTGGTCGGTCTAATCGTTGCGATTCCCACGTGGTATCTAGCCGGTTACCGCTTCGCGTTGTGGCTCTCGAAGAGGTTCGATGTTCCCATCCCCAACGTTTTGGGATCTAAAGAATCTGGGCGTGAACTACCCGGGAAAGAGCCCGGCTTCGCAACCGTTCTCTTTATTCTCATGCTCCCGATCCTGTTGATTACCGGTAACACGGTGACTAGTACTTTGCAGTCAGCTGGTATCATCCCAGAACACGCGGCGTGGGCAAGCGCCCTGAAATTCTTCGGTGAAACCGCGGTAGCCCTGTTCGTTACCGCTCTGGTTGCATCAATCATTTTGGGTTATGTACGTAAAGTACCCTGGAAGAATATCGACAAGATCAACGACGCTGGGTTCAAGTCCGTGGCAGCGATCGTCATGGTGGCCGGTGCTGGCGGTATGTTCGGGTCCGTGTTACGTGAAACCGGTATTGGTACCGCGCTTGCTAACACGCTAGCTGATCTTGGTATTCCCCTGCTCCTGGCTGCCTACCTTATCTCCCTGGCACTACGAGTCGCACAAGGCTCAGCAACCGTGGCCATCCAGACCACCGCAGCCTTGCTAGCAGCAACTGTGGCGGGGGCCGGACTCAACGACATCCAAACCGCGCTCGTTGTCGTGGCAATGGGAGCAGGATCGTTCTTCGCTTCCCACGTCAACGATTCCGGGTTCTGGCTAGTAGGCGGTTTCCTCCAAGTAGATACGAAAACGAATCTGAAGATGTGGACCACGTTCACCTCGGTCATATCCCTCGTATCCTTCGGTTTCTGCACTCTGGTCTACCTCATCGTCTAGAAAGACTCTCATTCACATAACCACGTGTGCGCACCCGCGGGCTGGATCTACACCCACCACGGGTGCGTACATGTTTAACTTCCTCACGCACACCCTGAATGACATGCTCTCGTGGACG
This sequence comes from Actinotignum sp. usb-actsch-213, assembly GCF_059085665.1. Taxonomy (NCBI): domain Bacteria; kingdom Bacillati; phylum Actinomycetota; class Actinomycetes; order Actinomycetales; family Actinomycetaceae; genus Actinotignum; species Actinotignum sp. usb-actsch-213. Next base: position 176,737 of record NZ_JBHNSQ010000035.1, on the reverse strand, counting down.
TCAAGCACGAGTTAAATCCGCACGACTAGCGCAATTGTCAAGCGCAAGTTAAAACTGCACGCCCTCAACAAACGGGCAACCTCGCCCGGCGCCCAAGTGCCCCTATCGGTACCACCACTCAACACCCGCCGGTGGTCGGGCTGTTTAGAACGGGTTTTTGAAGCACCGTGGTGAGCATCGTGAAGCGCGATTACCCTAGTTGGTGTTGATCTGACTGGACCTTGCTAAGGCTTGATCGGTCTGGGAGGCGTAGCTGCCACTGTCGGCTTGGCTCTGATTGGCCGTCACCAGCAGTTCCGACGGCATTTATGTGCCTCAAGATCCATATGAGATATTTTCGGTCGTTGCTTACGCTTGCCCCACCAACGTTGGACTATTGGTCGGCGGGCACGCCCGCCGGTGGCGGTGTGTTTTGAGTGGTGGTACCGATAGGGGCACTTAGGCGCCGGGCGAGGTTGCCGTTTGTTGAGGGCGTGCAGATTCAACTTGCGCTAGGCCTGCGGTTCGTGCTCGGCCTGGTGGTCTGGCAGTACTAGAAAGTCTGGCTAACCATTATCGAAAGTGTTTCACGGCCTTCACATCTTGCTTCACGATCTCCACCATGGCGCTTCAAAATACCCGTTCTATACAGGTCGGCGTTACTGCCATCCCACAGGCCAACCACTGGCCGGGCAGCCGTGTCAACAGTAGATGGATATATTGTCGAAGAAGCTACTGGACTCCTCATCTAAAAAGTCAATGAACTCCAAGTCCAAATACACGAAAATCCCACGTAGCTGGCGGAGCTATGACGCGGGACATCACAACAGTGCCCCCGGCAGGACTTGAACCCGCGACCGATGGATTATGAGTCCACTGCTCTAACCTGCTGAGCTACGGGGGCAGCGCGTAAATTCTAACAGCTCCTAATTGGTCTGGGTCCCAATCATCAGGCTCATCTTTCATATCCAAGAAAACAGGTAGAATATGGGGGCGTTCCGGCCTTTAGAGTGCGTCAGACCGGAACGCCCAGCTTTTGAAAAATAGAAACTTGTCGTCTAAATCTATGCGCGTACTTCGCGTAGCAGCGTCGCGATTTTCTCCGAATCCTCCGCGCTCAACGGGACCTGCGGGGCACGCATCAACGGCGAGCACTCCACCCCGCACAAACGCACCCCCTCCTTAATCGCAGCAATGAAAATATCACCGATCTCATACACCGCAGCCAAACGCGTAATCTTCCCCAACTCCGCGGCAGCGCCCGTAACATCCCCGGCCTCATACGCCGCATGCATCGCCGCAAATACCTCAGGAATCAAATTCGTCAGACCAGAGAGCACCCCGGCCCCGCCACACACCCGATTCCCAATGTAATACTCATCAAAACCAGAAAGCACCGCAAAATCCGCACGCACCTTCTTCACCTCACGAATCACCCGCCGCGTATGACTCTGAGTATCCACCGTATCCTTGAGCGCCACAATATTTTCGTGGCGGGCGGCCAGCTCAGCCACCAACTCCGGACTCAAATCCGCACCCGTACGCTCCGGGAAGTTGTAAAGCATCACCGGGAGCTGCGTTGCGCCCGCAACCGCGTCATAAAAATCAAGGGCCCGCCCATACGAATGCCCGAAATAGAAGGGCGGAAGAGCCACCACGCCATCCACACCAGCAACCTCAGCAGCCGCGACATTCTCCAGCACCTCACCCAGCCGCGCCGCGCTCACCCCGGCCAACACCTGGAAACGCCCCGCGGCCTGCTTGACCGCGAACTTCAAGAACTCGGCCTTCTCCTCAGTAGCAAAGGAGAAAAACTCCCCGATCGAGCCGAAGAAGAGCACCCCGTTGAGCCCGGACTCGGCAAGACGATCAATATGGGCGGCCATCGCCGGATAATCAATCGCACCCGAATCGTCGATCAACGTGACCGACGGGCAATACACACCAGAAAACATTCCAACCCCTTCCAGGTTTGGGCAAATAAAAGCTACCCATTTCCATGTCTCACGCATCATTGCGACTTGCTTCGAACGATAACAGGAAGAATGCGAATCCATACCCGCGCAAAACACTAGAAGACAATAAGTTGCCGTAGGAAACATCGCTGACCGGCGCGCTGAATCATTGAACACGCCGGCCAGCGATAGCCCTACGTTAGGACCAATTCAAATTATTGAATTTACACTACAACAGGAAGAGTCCAAGACCCCAAACCAGAACTAGCCCAACAATGGAGATCAAACATGTCATCACTGTCCAGGTCTTAAACATCTCGGGAAGAGTGAACCCAAAGTACTCTTTTACCAGCCAAAGGCCCGCGTCGTTTACGAAGGAGAAAATAAACGACCCAGCACCGATTGCAAGGACAAGAAGACCTGTTTGGATCGGATCATAAGCAAGTGCAGTGGCTGTCGGCTCCAGAATGCCGGCAGTAGTAATGGCCGAAACGGTCGAGGACCCTGTAGCCACACGCACGAACACCGCAATCACCCAAGCGATCAAGATGATCGATATATTTGTGTTTTCTACAAACTTAGTGATCATATCTCCAATGCCGGTATCAATCAGAAGGTTCTTGAAACCGCCACCAGCTCCGAGGATAAATACAATTCCAGCAATGGGACGTAACGATTTCCCGGCTTCATCGTTAAGCTTTTCCCACGGGTACCTTGTCGTAACGAAAAGCGTGAGAGATGCAAATACCAGTGAAATCAGAAGGGCAATCTCGGGATTCCCGATAAACTGCAAAATCTGAGCACCCATTTCCTTGGAATCGTGAAGGTCAGGGCGGACCATCATGATAATCGAAGTGATCAAGAGAAGAATGGCCGGCATGGTGACACAAAGCAAAGACAACCCGAAGGAAGGCTTACGACGGCCTTCAACACCGTCCTCTTTATCCGCCATAGCGAACGTGTCCGGTGCACCGCGCGGCACGATGCGCGTCGAGTACTTCGCGAACAGCGGTCCGCAGATAATAACAAGAGGAATAGCAAGGACAATGCCCATACCCATCGTGATGCCCATGGAACCATTCTCAAAGGTTTGGAGAGCGGCGGTGGGCCCGGGGTGTGGAGGAACGAGTGCCTGCATTGCACAGAGGCCCGCCAGGGCTGGCATCGCGATCATCATAAGGGGCATCTTAGATTTCCGCGTAACCATGATGATCACCGGAGCCATGATGATCAGTCCAACATCGAAGAACAGGGGCAACCCAATAAGAGACCCGATGAGAGCCATTGTCCAAGGGAGCATCTTGCGAGACGACTTCGAAATCAGAACGTCAACTAAAACGCCGGTTGCTCCCGTTACCATCAAAACCGCACCCAGCATTGCACCGATACCGACTAGAATACCGACACTTTTAGTGGTGTCTCCAAAGCCGTCAAGGAAGGCGTGGACGGTGTTCATCAGCCCGAACCCGGACCCAATTCCGGTAATCAGGGCCGCAAGCATAATCGCGAGGAAGGGGTGAACTTTCGCCCAGCTAACCAAAATAATGAGGATGGCAACGCCGGTTACGATACTAATGAGAAGTGCCGCCGGGTTAAGACTTACTTCCGGGATATCGCGAGCGAAAGGTAAAAGTCCCTGGGGTATTGAGCTTTGTAGCTGACTCACACCTACAAGTAAAGCATTCATCTATATTTCCTTTTTCTGACGAGTGCAGCGTCCGCACCGCCGCACGCGGGGAATCCAAATGGATTACCAATAGCAAGCAGCGACAGCTATTTATTTAGCCCGCGTGCGGCAGTGGAACGTGGTTTTCCCGGGAGAATTAGCCTCGGTAGAGGTACTTTTCAGCGGTTTCCTGAGTCATCTCAGCACCGTTGCCGGGAGCCGTTTGCGGCATATAGTTGCCATTCTTGATAACTGTCGGGTGCACAAAGTGTTCATGTTGGTTATCAACGTACTCAATCAACCGGTTCTCCATAGTTCCGGATACCGCGACATAATCAAACATCGCAAAGTGCGCCACAGCTTCGCATAGACCAACGCCGCCAGCGTGCGGACAGACAGGCTTATTAAACTTCTTGGCAAGCAGGTATTCGATGACCAGTTCCTGCGGGCCCGCAACACGGGTTGCATCAATCTGCATGATTCCAAACGCATTCATTTGGAGATACTGCTTGAACATGATCCTGTTCTGCATATGTTCGCCAGTTGCTACAGGAATCGGATTAATAGCGCGTGCAATGGTTGCGTGTCCCACCACATCATCCGGCGAAGTTGGCTCTTCAACCCATGCCAAATCGAAATCATGGAATTCATTAATCCAAGAAATCGCATCAGGGACGTCCCACACCTGGTTAGCATCAACAGCCAGCTTCACATCAGGACCAATAGCTTCGCGAGCCAAGCCAAGACGCCGAATATCGTCTTCGACGCGGCGCCCCACCTTCAGCTTGATAAGCTTGAACCCTTTTTCTTGAGTCTCTTCCTTACACAGCGAGACCATCTTTTCATCTGAGTAGCCTAGCCAACCCGCAGCAGTGGAATACCCGGGGTAGCCATTTTCAAGAAGGTTGGCAATTCTTTCTTGCTTACCACGCTGACCGTCCTTTAGAAACTCAATAGCTTCTTCCGGGCGAAGTGCATCAGAAAGATAACGGAAATCAAGGGTTGCGACCAACTCTTCCGGTTCCATTTCACCCAGCAGGCGCCACAGAGGCTTTCCAGCACGCTTGGCTTTAATATCCCAAAGCGCTGAGAGCAATGCACCGATAGCCATATGCTCCACGCCCTTCTCGGGACCAAGCCACCGCAGTTGGGAATCCCCTACGAGCAGATCCCACGCGAGTCGCATATTGTCGAGCAGCTCTTCAACATTACGCCCGACGAGCGTGTGAGCCATAGAGTTCATTGCCGCGCAAACGACATCATTTCCACGACCAATGGTGAACACAAACCCAACACCGATAATTCCATCATCAGCGTCAGTAGAAATCTCTACATAAGCCGACGAGTAGTCAGGGTCAGGATTCATCGCGTCCGAGCCAGAGAGCGTGTTAGATGTGGGGAATCGAAAATCGTACGTTTTTACGCCGGTAATCTTACTCACGAGTAAACTCCTTTGTTTTAGTTACCCACCGTGGAAGTTCCACGTCATGAACCCTAGTCCCATTTGGGGAACTATCCTAGGACCTTTTGCGACCAAGATTTGCACCCAGTGCGTAAAACTGCACAAATACGCGAGTTTAGAATTTAGGTATGACACACTTCACACATCCTCATAATCTCGCCAAAGCTACAGGAAATAATAATTTCAGAGTCAAAACGAATGCGGGGCGACTCTTCCCCCATGACTTTGAATCGTTTCCGGTTCCTCAAGGCTCCTTACGATGAGGAGGCGCACAAGCAACAGCCAACCATCTACAATTGAGTTCCATAAAATGGAACTGGTGGTCCGTATCAATCTAGAAGAAGGTTCTTCTCTTGAGTACCAAACAGAGCCCGAGCGCAGCCGATAAAACTCTCATTGTTCTTCAGGCAGCACTGCAACACCCCCGTTTTACCGACATCGTTAACGCGACCGGCCTGGCAAAATCTAGTGTGCATCGCCTTCTCCAAACTTTGGTGAAGTACGAGTTCATTGCGGTAAGCCCGGACGGAAACTATTACGCCGGACCGGCTGCTTTGTCACTCGCCGCAACAGCATTCGAAAGAATCGACATCTCTCAACAAACGAAACCCTACATCCAACAACTTGCCCGCGAAGTTGGGTGCCAAGTACACATTGGGGCGAGGAACGGTAAGGATGCCGTTTATGTTGCCATACAAGAAACTGATACCCCGTACCGCATACCATCACGAATTGGGGATCGGCTTCCTCTCCATTCAACTTCAATTGGTAAGTGTTTCCTCGCCGATGAAGAGGATGAGGCCATCATTCGTTACGTGGCAGAGATGCAACTCCCTAAACATACACCCCGAACTATTTCGACAACCGCTGAACTGATAAAAGAAATCGACACAGTTCGTGACCGTGGATTCGCTATTGACGACGAAGAGAATGTGCCCGGAATTCGGTGTGTTGCCGTCCCTATTCGCAACCATCTTGGACGTGTGAACCATGCATTATCAATCACGACTTTAACATTGGAGAAAAGCATGGATGAAGTCATTGCTTTGGTTCCCCAAGTTAAACAAACCGCAGCAAAGATCTCGCGTTCTCTTGGTGCTAAAGAATCCTGAGAATAATCAACAGAGTAGTTGGAGTTAGCTACCCCAGCTCCATCCGTTCCTCGCAGGTGCGACGCTGTGCCTCGAGTTCCATGAGGCGGGCGAAATGCTGCTGGTAGGCGGCGTCCTCCGGGTTGGTGCGCTGAAGCGCAGAGCGTACGTCCTCAATCTGGCGCAGCACACCCAAACGAATGAGCGCGAGGGCAATCCCCCACACGTAGTGCGGGAGGCGCTGCACATCGGTCTCCGGAAGCGGCTCGGCCGCGAGCTGGGAAATCACTCCGGCCAGCTCCGGGCCACCGGCCGCGAGCACCGCCTCCACATAAGCGGCGCTCGCCTGGGGCTCGGCATGTTCTACGTCCATACCTGCGCCGGTCAGCTGCGCGAAGCGCTCGGCGAATACCCGGGTTCCCCCCGCCGCCCGAATCGCCGTATGAATGGCGTGGTGCACCGGATGGGTGAAGGTATGCGGGGGCAGATTGTCCATCTCCGCCCGCGCTGCAAAAGCCGGAAGCTGAAGATAAATCTCCAGTGCGGCCCGCTCCACTTTTTCGGTAGGGTCACGCAACTGCGACACCGGTGGCAAGGTCACCGCCTGGTACGACGGCGCATTCCCCGGCTGCACCGCGACTCCCGCCTGCTGTGTACCACCCACCGCTAGCGCCCCCGGGGCATTCTCACTAGCCGCCTCGAGCACGGCACGCGCCTGGGCCCGCCCCTGACGCCCGGCCTCCGCCACCGCCTGGCGCACCACATGCTCATCCATACCGAGCCAGCCGGCCAGATTCCGGGTGTATTCCCCGCGCAGGACCCGGTCCCGAATTCCGGCCACAATCGGAGCGCTCACTCGCAGCCCGGCACTGCGTCCCTCCGCGGTGGTGAGGGGAAGATCCTCAATAAGAGAACGAATTGCGAATTCAAAGAGGGGCCGCCGCCCGGCGATCACCTCGCGCAGCGCCTCATCGCCGCGCTGGAGCCGCACATCGCAGGGATCTAGATTATCCGGCGCTATCGCCACATAGGTTTGGGTGGCAAAAGCCTGATCTTCCCCGAAGGCGCGCAAAGCAGCCTTCTGGCCGGCGCTATCGCCGTCGAAGGTAAAAATAACTTCCCCGCCGTAAGCCTTCCCGGAGGACAGCACCACCCCGGCGGCCGGATTGGCGCCGTCGCCCAAAAGCCGCCGCACGATTTTCACGTGCTCGGCACCGAAAGCTGTACCACACGTCGCTACCGCCGTTGTGATTCCGGCTAGGTGCGCGGCCATGACGTCCGTATAGCCCTCCACGATCACCACGGAACGCGAGGTCGCGATCTCCTTTTTCGCGAGGTTGAGGCCGTAAAGCACCTGCGATTTCTTGTAGATAGGAGTTTCGGGAGTATTGAGGTATTTCGGGCCGCGGTCATCTTCCCCGAGGCGGCGCGCCCCGAAACCGATAGGTTCGCCCGTAATGGAGAAAATCGGCCACATGAGCCGCCCGCGGAAACGGTCGTAAAGCCCGCGGTTGCCCCGGGTGGCCAGGCCCGCCGTTTCGATTTCCCGGTCGGAAAAGCCGTGGCTGCGCAGGTGCGTATAGAGCGCGTCCCAAGAATCCGGGGCGTAACCGCATTCAAAATGGTCAATGGCCGCCCGCTCAAAGCCGCGTTCAGTTAGCAAAGTGCGGGCCGGTGCCGCGGCCGGAGTATCGAATTGCGCGCGATAGAACTGTAAAGCTACCCGGTGGGCATCGATAAGGCGCCGCTTGGGGGGCTCCCCGGGCTTACGCTCACGCGCGCCCTCATAATGCAGCTCGATTCCAGCGCGCCGCGCCAGCAGCTCGACCGCCTCCACAAAGTCAATACTTTCAGCCCGTTGCACGAAAGCGAAAACGTCGCCGCCTTCCCCGCAGCCGAAGCAATGCCAGCGCCCCAGGTTCGGGCGCACGTGGAAGGACGGAGTTTTCTCATCATGGAAGGGGCACAGGCCTTTGAGAGAGTCCACCCCACCGGGGCGCAGGGCCACGTACTGGGAGGCGACGTCGTCGATCCGCACCGCGGCGCGCACCCGATCGATGTCTTCCCTTTTGATGAGCCCGGCCATGCCGCCTAGTCTAAGCGAGGCCGCGGCGCAGCGCACGTGAGGACCGTGCTGCTCCACGATTCACCACACGTGAGACTGCCGCCACAATCTCAGTGCCGCAGCATTCCGCACAGGTGCGCATGCCACTGCCGCGCCGAAAGATCGGTCAGCGAAGCAACCTGGTCAATCACCAGGCGTAGCCGCGCGTCCTTATCGCTACTGGCCCACGATTCCGCCAGGTGCGGCTCTAATTCGGCCGGGTTATCCAACAGTGCTTCAACCAGGTCAAAAATAATGGCCCGCTGCTCCACGTAATGCGGTTCGTGCTCGCGCGGAGCCATAACATAAGCCACCGCGATCCCTTTCAGGACCGTGATTTCGGCAAAAGTTTCTGGCGGTACGACGACGTTACCGTTGTAGCGCACCAATTTGCCGTGCCCGGACTGCGCCCAGGTTGCCTGACAGACAGCAGAAACAAAACGGCCAATGAGGTCGGAGGTGAGGTCTTTCATGCGGGCAAAATCACGGTAATTACCACCGAAGTGCACCGGCCAGGCTTCTTCGCGCAGCAGGCGGTCAAGAGCATCGGAAAGCTCGCCCGCGCTCGGTTCGCCATACCAGGCCAGGGTATCCTCCACGACTTTCTGGCGTTCGCCCGGATCGGTTAGGCATGAAGGGTCGAAGAATCCGCGGGCGATCGCGTCCTCGACATCGTGGACGCTGTAGGCAATATCATCGGCCAGATCCATGATTTGGGCCTCGACGCAGCGGTTATGCCCGTGCTCGCCGTGAATCCACTCGAAAACATCGGCGTCATCGCGATAGTAATTGAATTTCGGGGTTCCGCCCGGACCTTCGTTATTACCCCAGGGGTATTTGATCACGGCATCCAGGGTGGCACGGGTGAGGTTAAGACCGGCCGGGCGCCCGGTGCGGGTAGTACGTTTGGGCTCGAGGCGAGTGAGAATACGTAGAGTCTGGGCATTGCCTTCGAAACCGCCGATATCCGCGCCAACCTCCGCGAGGGCCCGCTCCCCGTTATGCCCGAAGGGCGGGTGGCCGAGGTCGTGGCACAGGCACGCGGTTTCCACGATATCCGGATCGCATCCGAAGTTACTGGCCAGCGAACGTCCGATTTGAGCCACTTCCAGGGAATGAGTGAGACGGGTGCGCACAAAATCGTCCGATTCAGGCCCGAGCACCTGGGTTTTCGCCCCGAGGCGGCGTAGCGCCGAGGAATGTAGCACCCGCGCGCGGTCGCGTTCAAAATCAGTGCGCGAACGGGATTTGGGTGGTTCGTGCACCCACCGTTCGCGGTCGTCGGGCCCGTACACTTCGGCCGCCCCAAATAAATCCGTCACAGCTAGAGGGTACCAAGCCTGCGGGCGGTGCGGTGGCGGCAAGCGGAGCGGTCGTGACGGGCGGAGCACCGGGCCTGAGGCAAGCACCGCGCCGGGGCTGGTTTAGCCGCCGGAAATATCGAGTTCGGCTTCGTGGATCCGGGCCGCTTGTTCCGGGCTAAGCTCGCGCGAATCGAGCCAGCCGTCGGGCAGATGCGGGCGCTTTTCCCCGCCGGCGCGCCCGCGTTTACCTTCCGCGGCCGCCGGATAAGGCTGATCCAAGTCCAGGGCCTGGAGGCGCTCGTGGAGTTCCTCCAGGGTGGAGACGAGCCCTAAGGAGTGGCGGGTTTCCCCGCCGACCGCAAAGCCTTTGAGATACCAGGTGATGTGCTTGCGCAGCTCTCGCATGGCCTTATTTTCGCTTCCGAAATGTTCCACGGAGAGGCGGGCGTGACGCTCGATCATCGCGGCTACTTCGCGCAGCGTGGGGCGGCGCTGGGCGCTGGCCCCGTGCATGAGGGCAGCCAAATCATAGAAAATCCAGGGCCGGCCCTGGCAGCCGCGCCCGACAGCCACCCCGGCGCAGCCGGTATGGGCGCGCAGCGCGGCGGCATCTGCGGCGTCGAAAACATCACCGTTACCGAATACGGGCAGCTCCGTGGAATCTACGAGCTCCGCAATAAAATCCCAATTCGCGTGGCCGGCGTAATGCTGGGCGGTGGTCCGCGCGTGCAAGGTGAGCCCGGCAATCCCGTAGTCTTCGGAGATGCGGGCCACGTCCCGAAAAGTTTCGTGAGCGGCGTCGATCCCGACCCGGAATTTCACCGTGATCGGTACTGCGTGATCGCGCCCGCGGTTCGCGGCGCTCGCTGCCTCGGTGGCCTGGCGCACCAGGTCCTCGTACAAATCAAGTTTCCACGGCAGTGCCGAGCCCCCGCCTTTGCGGGTGACTTTCGGGGCCGGGCAACCAAAGTTAATATCGATGTGGTCCGCGCGGTTTTCCTCGATGAGGAGCCGCACCGCGGCGGCCACCACCCTGGGTTCTACCCCGTAGAGCTGGATGGAGCGCACCGGATCGCTCGGATCGGGCTGGATCATGGTCATGGTTTCCGGGGTGCGTTCCAGCAGCGCCCGGGAAGTAATCATTTCGCATACCCACAGTCCGGCCGGGGCGTAAGAACCGGGTGCGTGGGCGTCCAGGGCCTGCTCTCCCGTATTACTGAAGGGTGCGCCTGGGGCACCGCTAGAGCCCGTCGCGCACCGGATTCCCGCTTCGGCTTCTTCACGGCAGAGCTGGCGGAAGGGCGGGTTAGTCACCCCGGCCATCGGCGCGAGCATGACCGGCGTAGCCAGAGTCAGATCGCCCAGCTGAATCGCCGGCCATGCGGCATTCTCCGCCATATGCTTCCCTTCGTCCTTTCTGCGTCATGGATGAGGGTACCGCACGACCGGGAGCAAGAGTTATTCCGTGAGCTAAACACCCAGCTATATGACCTGCATCACGGTAGGCTGCAAGAGAGCTCGTCAGAGTTCCCAGGCCGATTGCGTTCTTCCCGCACCGCCCACGCCGCGTGGGGACCAGGCTCTTCCGCCGTGGCTGGGAGGTAGGTGTCACCACTACACGTGAGCAGTTAGCTTCGGCTACCTGGCCTCGGTTCTACATTTTCTATCAGGAAGGCGCACCGCATATGGCCGCGAACAGGAATGTTCAGGATCTTCTGAACGCCACCGCATTTGATTCCCATAACGATAAGCTCGGCGGAGTGAAGGAGGTATTCCTTGACGCTAAAACGGGCCAGCCCTTCTTTGTGGAGGTGGGCTACGGGCTCTTCGGTATCTCCTCCAGCCTCGTTCCGCTGCGCGGTTCGCACCTCGAGGGTGAAGAACTCCACCTGGCGTTCGTCAAGGATGCGATTAAGGATGCCCCTGATGTCGACGTGGAACAGGGCATCACCCCCGAAGAGCAGGACCGCCTGCTCGCCCACTACCACCTTACGGATACGCGCGAGGGCGACCGCTACGCCACTGAGGTTTCGCCGGTCGGTGCTGGTGAGCCCCGCGCTGCCGCTGGCGCGCCGCCGGTCACGGCTAGCGGCGCTGCAGAAAGCACGCCCCGCACTGCGGCCGAGCATCCCGCCCCGGTTACTGCTACCGCTGATAATTCCGTGGTTCATTCTGAAGAGCGCGTCAATGTAGAGGAGGAAACCGTACCCGTTGAACGGGTATCTCTCCATAAGGATGTCGTGCAGGATACCGAAACGGTCTCCGAAGATAAGGCCAAGGAACAGATCGAAGACGAAACGGACCGCTCCACCAAATAGTAGGCTCGTGAGAAACCTGGTCTGCTCGGCAAACAACCAGGCAGGCATGTCAGCCGCGCAGGCACGCGAGCCGCGCAGCGAAGCTAGGAAAAGAGGAAGAATGGCCGAGGTAACCGTCCGCGACATTATGGATGCCACCGCTTATGACCGCTCCGAGGTGGAGATTGGGCCGGTGCGCGAGGTATTCCTCGATGACGCCAGTGGGCAACCCACCTTCGCCCTCATCGGGCGGGGATTATTCAATCTTTGCTCCGCCCTGGTCCCGCTGCGCGGTTCGCGCCTGGTGGAGGGCAAGCTCATCCTCTCGGTTTCCGCAGAAGCGGTGGCCAGTGCTCCGGCCTGGTCGGTGGAGGACGGCCTGACCGAGGACCAACAGCAGCGTATTTACGAACATTTCACCCTCACCGATATTGCCGACGGCAAGGAGCACGCCACTAACGCTTAGGGACCTGATCTCCACGGGGAAGCTGTTCTCCGAGGGGAACCTGCTCTCCACGGGAACCCGGTCGCCAACGTATCGCCTGCTGTTTGGCCGCAGCGGGAACCCACAAGCTAGGCGCTCACCCGATCTCGCGCCGGTGCCACGGGGGCGAGGAGCGCGGCTACCGCCGTCGTCAAAGGAATCGCCAGCACCAAACCAACGGAAGCGGCCAGGGTGCGGGTGATTTCCTCCGCGATCTGCTCCACCTGCATGAGGTCAAGGAAAGACCGCTGGTAAATCGAAGCAAGAATGAGAAGGGGCAGCGAAGCCCCCACGTAGGCAAAAGCCAGCGTGTAAACGGTTGAGGCAATATGGTCGCGCCCAATGGCCATCCCGCGGCGGATGAGGCGGCGGCGCGGCGTGCTCGGCGATTCGGCATGCAACTCCCAGATGGTGGAAACCTGGGTAATAGTGACATCATTGAGGGCACCCAGCCCAGCCAGAATAATGCCCGCCAGCAGCAGGGTACGCATATTGATACCGCCTAGGCTCCAGGAGAGCATCGCGGTTTGTTCCCCGCCCGTACCGCTAAGATTCTGCGCGCCCACCGCCCACACCGCCACCGCCGTGGTGATAAGAAGACCCAGGAAAGTGCCGATAATCGCGGTGGTGGTGCGGATAGAAATACCGTGTGCCAGATAAATCGAAGCGAACATCATCGCAGAAGCACCGGTGAGTACCACCGCGAAAGCATTCCCGCCGGCGGCCAGCGCCGGAATAATAAAGAAGCCGACCACCAGGAGGGATACCCCGAGGCCCGCGAGCGCCGCCAGGCCCTTCCAGCGCGCCACCACCACAATGACCAGCACGTACAGTCCAGCAAGCAAGGCCAGGGGCATCCCGCGCTCAAAATCAACGAAAATATGTGCGGTGCCCGAGGTAACCATGGCAGGGTTGAAACGGGCTTCGATCACATCCCCCACTTCTAACCCGGAGGCCACCACCTCGGCCGGGACGTGCACGGGAACGGATACGCCCTCCACTTCCATCTCCACCGGGGTCTGGCCCTGCGCATCCGTTTCCCCTACCGAGGTAATCGGCCCACTCACCATACTCACACCCGGAGAATTCAGCGGAATGGAGCCCACCGGGGACTCCCCACGCGGCCACAGCACAGCCAAGGCAATAGCGGTGAGAAGCGCGAGCGGAACAACAATAGCGGCAAGCAGGCGCCCGACCTTGCGGCGCACCCGCGCCGGGACCTCGATATCTGAATGATGATGCACGCCTTCAGGCTACCGGCCCACCGCCACGCGTGGGAGAAGCGCGCGTCCGGTCCCACGGGACGTGGCAGAATAGTACGCACGGAACGGTGGGAACCGGTGTTTCCTCCCGGGACTGCCCGTCTTCGTCGTTAGACTATATATATGCATTTCACCACCCTAACTGCCGAGGAATACGCTTCCGCTACCCGCCACAGCTCGCGTCTCTTCCTCGCCCAGCTTCCTGAATACGGTCGGTGGCGCACCGAGCAGGGCGACACCGTAGATTATGTGGGGGTGCGCGAGGGCGAGGAGCTGCGCGGCGTCGCCCTCATTACCTACCAGCCGTGGAAAAAGCTGTTCACCCGCGCCATTATTACCAATGGCCCCACCCTGGATTGGGAGGACGGCGAGCTGGTGGATTTCTTTTTCACGCAGCTCGCCGCGTATCTTGCCACCAAGAAGCGGGTGATTGCGCTGCGCATCACCCCCAATGTCCCCGCCGCTTTCTATGAAGACACCACAAAAATTGCTGGTTCGCCGCTGGGGTCGCGGGCGACCGAGCAGCTACGCGCGGCCGGGTTCCAGCATATTCCCGTGGATCCCCATGACCCGGCCGATATTCATTTTATTTACACGAAAGATATTGCCGGGAAGAGTTTCGAGGAGATCGCTGATTCCCTTACGAAAACGATGCGCCGGCAGGTCAAGCACGTGGGACGCTACGGTGTGGAGGTGCATACCGGCGGGGTTGAGCTATGGCAGACCTTCCATCAGCTTTATGAATCCTCGCGCGAACGCACCGAGATGGCCAAGATCTCGGATTATTCCGCGCAGCTGTATACCGGGATGATGGAAAAGCTGGGCCCTGAGCGCGCTTTCCTCGCGATTGCCTACGCGCATCCAGCTACCTACCTGGAAGAGATCACCGCGAATATCGCCCGCCTCGATGAGCAGATCGCCCAGAATTCCACTGAGCCGCGCACCCGCAAAAAGGAGGGCGCCCTCAAGGAGCTCGGCAGCCAGCGTGCTTCCCTCCTCAAGCAGGAAACCGAGGCCCGCGATTTAGCGCAGCGTTATGGCACTAGTGTGCCTTTTGCCGGAGTTCTGGCTTTCCGCTGGGGCGATGAGCTGGTGCAGCTGCTCCGCGGCTTCAATAAGGATTTCACCACCTATAACCGTGATTACCCGGTCGAATCCACCCTGCTGCGCTGGGCGGCGGCCCACGATATTTCCACCTACAACACCCTCGGGATTTCCGGCATTTTTGACAATTCCGCTCCCGATTACCCGGTGCTCGAATACAAGCGCAAACTCAACGGGAACGTGGAGGAATTCATCGGTACCTTCGCTCTGGCGCTGCGCCCGGAGGCTAAGCTCACGGGAGCGTTGATCTAACCCGTCCGGCACGGTGCTGGGGCATAGTTACGACGACGGGGCTGCGCCGGCGGCGCAGCCCGGCTAGCTGCCGCCAGCTCATGAGCGGCGGCGCAAACGGGCCAAGATCTTAACCACGGGGCGGAAGAGCACGTCGATTTCTTCCATTTTTGCCAGCTTCATACCTCCCACGTACACCAGCACCATAACGCTTCCTCCCACGATGAGGCCCAGGAGTGCCTGAGCCGGTGTCATGGGGCTGAAGACGGGGCCCACCAGGCGGGCCGCCCCGTAGCCGGCCGCGGCCGCCAGGCCGGAAATCCCCAGGAGTTTGAGATGGAAAGAAGTCAGGACTGCGCCGTCGACCCCACCCATCCGCGGGGACAGGTGCCACAGCATCACGATAACCGCAAAAATATTGGCGAGTGAGCCCACAATACCCACCGCCCATACCACGTGCTGGGGCGGGAGTAGCGCGCAGAAAACCGTGAGCACGCAGGAGGCACCCTGGAAAGGCAGGCTAATGAGGAAAGCACCGCGGGTGTCCTCAAAGGCGTAGTAGACGCGGTCGAGTACGCTCACCGCGCCGATCCCGAAAAGCCCGAGGGCCATGGAGGCCACCACTTTCCCGAGGGTGACGGCTTGCTCCGCACTCGAGGTGATAGCGAAGAGGCGGGAGACGGGCACCGCGAAAACCATGAGGCCGATGGCGGCCAAGAACATGATGGTGGAGACGATGCGCAAGGTGCGGGACACGTCGCGGCGCATCCGATCCCGGTCTCCGTCCGCCGCTGCCCGCGAGATACGGGTAAAGACAGCGGTGGCGATGGAAACCACGAAAAGCGAGGTGGGCAGGGAGTAGATAGTGTAGGCGGTATCGTAAGCGAAATTACCCGCCACGTACTCCGAATTCATCCCCATGCGAATGGCCCGGTCGGAGGCCCCGGCGGCAGCATTGGAGATGAGCGCCGTCGGAATAATGGAGGTGACCATCATGAGGAGCATCCACCAGGAAGCCCGGCCGGCCGCCCCCAGCCCGGAATTACGCCACCGGAAATCGAAACGGAAATGGATGCCCAGGCGGCGCAGCGGCCAGATGAGGATGAGGGCTTGGGCGACGATCCCCAGGGTGGAAATACCGCCGAGCCAGCCCACCCGTGAGGCGGTCCAGCGCCCCGCTTCCAGGGCGTCTTCCGGGGTGGCCGAACCAAAAATAGCGAGGATGGCGAGCATCCCGAGAACCGCCACTACGTTATTGAGAGCAGGCGCCCACATATAAGGCCCGAAGTTTTCGCGGGCGTTGAGGATCTGCCCGATCACGGTGTACATGCCGTAGAAGAAAATTTGGGGCAGGCACCAGTAGGCCCAGGCCACCGTGAGCCGATACCAGTCCTCGGACATGGTAGCCGCCATAACTTTGACCACGGCGGGCGCAGCCAGGGTAATAAGCACGGTCACCGCGCCCAGTCCCACAATCGCCACGGTGAGGAGCTTGTTGATAAAAGCTGCGCCTTCTTTCTCCCCCCGTTTGGTAGCCCGCACAATTGCCGGCACCAGCACCGCGTTGACCAGGCCCCCCACAATAATCATGTAAATGAGATTGGGGAGCTTATTGGCGATCCCGAAAGCGTTGCCGGCCGGCGAGGTGAGACCCACCACCGCGCCGAGGAGAATCGGGGAACGCACCAGGCCGAGGATACGCGAAACGAGCGTGCCGAAGAACATAATGATGGAGGCCCGCGCGGCACTCGCGCTTTTCTCACTCACGTTATTCTCGCTCGAGGCGGCGGAAGTATCCGGCTCGGGGCCGGCGGCAGCGGAGGTCGCGGGAGCGTCCGCAGCGGATTCCGCCGTATCCGGGCGGGCATCCGCACCGTGATCAGCCACAAAATGCCGTCCGGTCGGGCGGCGCGGGGGGAAGAAACGCATGCCTTGAGCTTAGCCTTAGAATCCAGATTCGGTGGGATGCGGATAGAAGCGCCGCATCTTCTGAACCGCGCGGATATCGGAAAGCATCCGGAAAACAGTGCGTTTCAGGTGGCGGTCCTTGCTATAGGCAATGGGGTTAACCACCGGGCCCTGCCGGCGCACCCGCCGCACTTCCGCGGCCAGCTGCGGATCGCGCAGGTAGCGGCGCCCCGCCAGCCACGCGGGAATAATCGCGAAAATCCCGGCGCGATTGACCCGCTGGAGTGGTGCGGTTTCCCCGGCGATATCCGCCACCAGGGCACGCGCCAGATTCACCCCGCCCACCTTGAGGTAGTAGTGTCCGCGCCCGGCCCGCGGATTGAGGTCCAACCAGTAGGCCCGGCCGGTACGCGGATCAATTTTCACGTCCATGGAGAAGAAGCCGCGCAGGCCCACCTCGCGCACGATCCGTTCGGCCCGCTCGGTCAGGAACCCCTCCGGATCCGTGAGGATAATCCCGGCATTACCGATAAGCGAAGGCTCATGCAGCCCCAGCAATACCCGCCCCGAGCCAATCGCGCTCAGGTGCCCGCGCGAATCGATATAGCCATTGACAACCCACTGGGTGGTGTCATCCCCCGGAATAAGTTCTTGAGCGATGAGGTCAATATCGACCTGGCGGCCTGCAAGCCTGGCAAATTTCGCACGGGCTGCTGCGGCGTCGTCGAATACCTCCACCTTTTTCAGACCTGTGGCGTAAAGCGAAGTGGGGTTATCGGCGCGCGCGGGTTTGACGACAATGGGGAAGGGCAGCGTGGCGAGCGCCGCATCCCAGGTATCGGGTTGGGAAAGATGTACGACGGCGCGCCGTGGGGCCGCCTCCCCCACCTTTTCGTACACCTGCGCCATCGCCTCTTTCGAATTCGCCAGGTCCACGACCTCCGGTGCGGCGAAAGGGAAGAACCAGTTAGAAGCCAGACGGTGCCGGTTGCGCACAATCACATCCACGCCTTCATCAACATTGACGAGGCAGATGAGGGTCCGGTCCGCGAACTCCACGGCCAAAGAATTGAGCAACGCCACGAATTTTTCTTCGTCCTCCATAATGTGGCGTTCACAGTACCGCACCGAGAGGATAGAGGAATTATTGATATGCCCGCGCGGGTATTCGGCAACGACGAGCGAATTCACCCCGTAAGTCTCGTGGAAAAGCCGCGCAAAACTATAGGCTTCCACCTCATTACCGAAAATCACCGGCAGTGCATCCATACGTGTTCTCCCTCCGTGCCCGGCCGCGGGCACGGTCATTATGCTAGCAGCGCCGCGCTAAAGTAGAAGGCAGCACTCCGCCCACGTGAAAGGACCATCGTGACCGAAGCCGATATCCCCAACATCGAGGTTCGTTTGCCGATTAAACTCGGCCAGTTCGTGAAATTAGCATCGCTGGCCGCTTCGGGCGCCGAAGCCCGCGAACTTATCGAAGCAGGCGATATTAGCGTGAACGGTCGGGTAGAAACCCGACGCGGCAGCGCGCTGCGCGACGGCGATGTGGTTGCCCTTGCCCAGCCGTGCGGCGCGCTGCGCGTACGAGTTACGAGCCTTTAGCAGCCCACCAGTTTCTGGGCTAGGAAACCCTCCACCTTCTCTAGCGGGATACGGACCTGCTCCATGGTGTCACGGTCACGCACCGTCACCGCCTGATCCTCGAGGGTATCGAAGTCCACGGTCACGCAGTACGGGGTGCCAATTTCGTCCTGGCGGCGGTAGCGGCGCCCGACCGCCCCGGCGTCGTCGAAATCAACATTCCACGAGGCCCGCAAGCGCGCGGCAAGATCCGCGGCCAAGGGGGTGAGCTTCTCGTTACGCGAAAGCGGAAGCACCGCGGCCTTGACGGGTGCCAGGCGCGGATCCAGACGCAGCACGGTACGCTTATCTACCCCGCCCTTGGTATTGGGGGCTTCATCTTCCACGTAGGCATCCACGAGGAAAGCCATAAGCGAACGGGTTAGCCCCGCCGAGGGCTCAATCACGTAAGGAACATAGCGTTCCCCACTGGCCTGGTCGAAGTAGGACAGATCCTTACCCGAATGCTTAATATGGGTGGTCAAGTCAAAATCGGTACGGTTGGCGATGCCTTCCAGCTCACCCCAATCCGACCCCTGGAAACCGAATTTGTACTCGATATCCACGGTGCGCTTGGAGTAATGGGAAAGCTTCTCCTTGGGATGTTCGTACAGGCGCAGATGCTCCGGGTTGATCCCCAGGTCCTTGTACCAATCCAGGCGCTGGTCAATCCAGTACTGGTGCCATTCTTCGTCCTCACCGGGTTTGACGAAGAATTCCAGTTCCATCTGCTCGAATTCACGGGTGCGGAAAATGAAGTTTCCGGGGGTAATTTCATTGCGGAACGACTTGCCAATCTGACCGATGCCGAAAGGCGGCTTCTTCCGCGAGGTGGTTTGTACATTCGCGAAGTTGACGAAAATACCCTGCGCGGTTTCCGGGCGCAGGTAGTGCAGACCGGATTCGTCTTCCACCGGGCCGAGGGTGGTTTTCAGCATCATATTAAAATCGCGCGGCTCGGTCCATTGGCCCTTCACCCCGCAATGCGGGCAGCCCAGCTCCGAAGTAGGGATGGAGTCCGGGTCGTCAATATGCTTTTTCGCGGCCTGGGCTTCCTGGAGCTGATCCATACGCAGGCGCTTGTGACAGTTGAGGCATTCGATGAGGGGATCGTTGAACACACCAACGTGCCCGGATGCCACCCACACTTCTCGCGGCAAAATGATGGAGGAGTCAATGCCAACAACGTTATCGCGACTTTGCACCATGTACCGCCACCACTGGCGCTTAATATTTTCTTTTAGCTCGGTTCCCAGCGGGCCGTAATCCCAGGCCGAGCGGGTACCACCATAAATTTCCCCGGCGGGGAAAACGAAACCGCGGCGCTTGGCCAAAGAAATAACGTTATCGAGACGGGAGGGAGCAGGCTTAGCCAACGTTGTTCCTTTCTATTGCGCGCATCCGGATGATGCGTGGCCCGTCTAGTCTACCGCCGCGCCCGTTTCCGCGCGGTCCCGACCCGTGCGGAAAACGAAAAGGAAATATGCGACGACGACGCCCAGCACCACCACTGCGGCAATTCCCCACGGGTTACCGAAAATAGCTGCCCACACCGCTCGCAAGGCGAGCATACCCACCGTGGAGTAGATCGCCGCCCACCCCAGCCAGCCGGGCAGCGCGGCCAAAGTGAAACGCCAGCCGCCCATGCGGGTAAGCCCGGCACCGATGAGGATGACGGTTTGCACGCCGATGGTGAAGAAGCAGAGGGTGACGAGAGGCCAGCCGCGGCGCGCCACCCGCTGCGAGGCCGCGATCACGCGTTCATCGTGCGCCCAAGCCCAGGCGCGGTGGGCGAGGCGATTGCGCGGTTCGCGCTGCCGGGCCACCAAGTAGGCGGCATAGCGCCCCAGCCAGAAGGTGGCACTGGAACGCAAGGAAACAACAAGGAAAAGGAAAAGATAGACGAAGGCAAAGGAACGCCCGGCCAGGAATGAGAAAGAATCCATGCTCAGCGATCCGTTCCTTCCCGGCTCCGGCCGGATGTTTGCGCGGCACAATCGGAACAGAGTCCAATGAGTTCAAGAGTGTGGTCCACATCCGAGAATCCGTTGGCGGTAGCGATGGAACGCACCCAATCTTCGGCACCTTCGAGTGCAATTTCCACGGTTTTCCCGCAGCGCCGGCACATGAGATGGTGGTGGTGTTCTTCGGTTTCGCAATAGCGATAGAGGGTTTCGGTGCCCTCCTGCATGGTGTCGAGAATCCCCTCCTCCGCCATGGCTTGCAAGGTGCGGTACACGGTGGCCAGGCCGATGCGCCGGCCCTCCCGGGAGAGCTTTTCGTGGAGCTCCTGGGCGGAAACAAATTCCGGGATCGTCTCCACCATCTTCGAAATGGCGATCCGCTGGGCAGTTACCCGCGGTTTAGACGCGTTCATGAACCCTCCTGTGGTTGCGCCGTACCAGCGTGGACATGATTGCCACAACTGCGTACCCGGCAATGAGAATCACCGCGATCATAGCCCCGGGAGAGGCAGAAACATAGCGGGTAATGACCAATCCGACAAGTGCGGCCCCGCATCCGAGCCCCATGGCCAAGCGCTGCGTGTGCGCCAGGGAGGAGCACACCAGCTGGGCGGTAGCCACCGGCACGATCATCATGGCCGAGACCAGCAGAATGCCCACTACCCGCATGGACACCGCGACCGTGAGCGCTGCCGTGACCGCGATGAGAATATTAAAAGCCCGCACCGGCAGACCCGAGGCGCGCGCGAAATCTTCGTCGTTCGTGACCGAGAAGAGCGGGCCGCGCAGCCCGATACCCACCGCGAGAATCACCACGGTGAGGGCCACCGTGTACCACACGTCCTGCCCCGTGACCGTGGTAACTGAGCCGAAGAGGTAGTAGTTGAGGTTCGCCGTCGTCCCACCCGCGAGGGAAATGAGCAGCACCCCGCAAGCAATGCCGCCGTAAAACAAAATCGCGAGCGCGGTATCTCCCGAAGTTATCCCCGAGGATCGCACCCATTCGATAATGAGCGCGCCGAGCACCGCGATAATGAGCGCACCGGGCACCGCAAAACGTTCGGGTTGGCCGTGCAACCAGGTGCCGGTCAACCAGCCGAGAGCCACTCCGGTCAGGGCCACGTGGCCGATGCCGTCACCCATGAGGGCCATGCCGCGTTGGACGAGGTAGCTGCCCACCACCGGTGCGGCCAGCCCCACGAGTACCGCTACCAGCAGGGAACGCATCATGAGGGGCGAGGAAAGAATATCTGCGATCATTGCGCCACTCCCCCGTGGACGTAGCCATCAGATACCTGAATATCGCGGCCCACCAGGTGCTCAAGTTCCCCGCGTTCGTGGAGCACCATAACGAGGGTGAGGCCTGCGCCGTGCAAGCGGGTGAGAATATCGGCCAGATCGGCACGGGCGCGTGCATCAATCCCGGCTAAGGGTTCGTCAAGAACCAGCAGATCGGGGCGTCGCACCAGCGCGCGAGCGATCATGACGCGGTGTTGCTGCCCGCCGGAAAAGACCCGCACCGGATCCTGGGCGCGGTTGTCCAAACCCACCGCGGCGAGGGCCTCATAGGCGGCCGCGCGGGCCGCTTTCCCTTTATCCGCAAAGAGGTGACGACCGGACAGCAAACCGGAGCGCACCACTTCCAGCGCGGTGGCAGGCAGATTGCCGGCGTGCACCATCGATTGGGGCACGTAGCCTACCCGGTGCCAGGGCACCCGGCGGGGCCGGGCCGTATCCACCCCGAAAACCTGCGCGGTTCCGGTATGGGGAACGACGCCGAGAAGCCCTTTGACCAGAGTTGATTTGCCCGAGCCATTGGGCCCGAAAATCCCCACCGATTCCCCGGTCGCTATCTCCAGGTGCGCCGAATGGACGATCTCGCGCCCGCCCAGGGTAATGCACAGATCGCGCGCGAAGAGGGCCGGGGAAACCGCAGGCTGCGCCGTTGCCATGCTCGCAACGGGTACCACGCCCGCGCCGGGTACCGGGGACGGACTTACTGGCACTGCAATCCCTCACGCAGATGGGCGAGATTGATATCCATAATGGCCAGATAGCCCGCGCCCTCCGGATCGGATTCCGCGGTGCTCAGCGAGGAGAGGCTCGCCCCGGTTTCCGCGGCGATAGCTTCGGCGGTTTTCGCGGGGCTATTGACTTCCGCGAAGATGGTGCGGGTCCCGGTTTCCGCCATAATGCGTTTCACTTCGGAAATATCGAGCGGGGAGGGGTCCTGATCCGGGTCAATTCCTGAGATTCCCACCTGGACAAGGTTGTAACGGTCCGTGAGGTAACCGAAGGCCGCGTGGGAGGAAACCACCGTGGTGGTAGCGCACTGGGCAAGACCGGTGGAGTAGCGCGAATTGAGATCGGAAAGCTCCTGCTTGAGGCGCGCGAAATTCGCCTCGAAATCAGCGCGGTGTTCCGGGTCCATCGAGGAGAGCGAGGCGGTGATTGCCTCACCCACGTCTCGCATCCGCACCGGATCGAGCCAGAAATGCGGGTCCAGAACACGCCCGGCTTCGGTGGCTTCATCCCCGTGGTTATCAGCCAGACCGCGGTGGTGAACCAGCTTGGCGGCATCGGCCAGATTGACAGCATTATCGCCCCCGATGGTAGAGATCGCCGCATCGAGAGAGGGTTGGAATCCGGCAACGTAGAAGATGACGTCCGTGGCTTCTAGTTCCGCGACCTGCTTCGGGGAGAACTCGTAATCGTGGGGTTCTACATTGGTGGGGGTGGCGGAGGTGACCTCCACGTAGTCCCCGCCGATCTGTTCGGCGAGCCACCGGATTGGGGTGAAAGATGCCGTCACACCAATGCGCGCGGTATCCGCACTCGATGCAGCCGCGGAACTTGCGGCACCGCCCGCGGGCGAGGTGGAGGATGGCTGGCATCCGGCCAGCAGCGCGGTGGTTCCCAGCAGCGCTGTACATCCGAGCAGCGCCGCCATACGAGTCAAAGTTTTCTTCACCCGGCCAGTCTACCCAACGCGCCCGTACCCGCGCCGCAGCTCCCGAGTCCACCGTCTGCGCCGTACCCGGCACCGCAGCGGTCGCGCCAACCCGCGCCGGACGCGCGTAGCCGCGGCACCTGATGCTGCTACGAGACCAAGCAGTTTCGCCCGAGGAGCACCTTGAGATCGGAGAAGAAACGCGCTTCGGGTTTGACGTAGAACTCCTGGCCCACCTGCACCACCGAGGTGCGCCCGGGGCGCTGGATATGGAGCCGCACCGGGGCACTACCCGGGTAGGTGCGCAGCAAGTCGCTCAATTGCCCGAGCAGATCGCGGGTGCAGATACGCTCAGCCAGCTGCACATCCACGGGAGAATCGGGGAGCAAGTCACCGCTGGGGATTTTCATATCTTGGGCGGAAAGCTGAATATTGCCATCCCGATCCGAGACGCGCGCGGTAATAATCGCTACCTGGTCCGGGGCGAGCAGCCCGGCCACGGTCTGGTAGGTGGCCGGGAAGAAGTTAATTTCTGTACTACCCGTCATATCCTCCAGGACAATCGTCGCCCACATCTTCCCGTTTTTCTTGGAGATGCGCGGTTGGACAGCTGTCACAAGTCCGGCCAGGGTCACGGTCCGCCCGTCCGTTGCGGCGTCGTCGTCCAAAAGCCGCACCACCGTGGTATCCGCCGCACGGTCCAAAATATGTTCCATGCCGGACAGTGGATGGTCGGAAACATACAGGCCGAGCATATCGCGCTCAAGATTGAGCTTTTCGCGTTTATCCCATTCGGGAAGCTCGGGGATATCAACCTCCACCCCACCGGCGATTTCGGAACCGCCGAACAAATCAAACTGCCCCACCGCTTCATTTTTCTTCAGGGCGACGACGGCGTCCACCGCCTCGGCGACTTTGGAGAGCAAAGCGCGGCGGGTATAGCCCATGGAATCGAAAGCCCCGGCGCGTACAAGACATTCCACGCTGCGCTTATTGAGGACCTCGAGGGGAACCTTATCGAGGAAGTCTTGGAAGGAAGTGAAAGCGCCCCTCTCTTCGCGGGCGCTAATAATGCCGTCCACGACTTTCGCGCCCACGTTGCGCACCGCGGATAGACCGAAGCGGATCTCCTCCCCCACGGCGGAGAAATTCGCCAGGGATTCGTTCACATCGGGGACCAGCACCTTGATGCCCATACGGCGAGCTTCCCCGAGGTAGACCGCCATTTTGTCTTTATTGTCTTTACGCGAGGTGAGGAGGGCTGCCATGTATTCCACCGGATAGTGGGCTTTCAGGTAAGCCGTCCAGTAGGAAATCACGCCGTAGCAAGCTGAATGGGACTTGTTGAACGCGTAGGACGCGAAAGGTTCCATGGTGCCCCATAGGGTTTTTACCGCGTCCTTGCTGAAGCCCTGGGCCACCATCCCGGCTTCGAAATCGACGTACATCTTATCCATGACGTCTTTTTTCTTCTTGCCCATGGCTTTGCGCAGCGAATCTGCCTGGCCCATGGTGAAGCCGGCGACCGTCCGGGCGATCTGCATGATCTGTTCCTGATAGACGATCAGGCCGTAGGTGGGGGCCAGAATCGGCTCGAGGATCTCCTCCAGCTCGGGATGGATCGCCTCGATTTTCTGCAGACCGTTCTTCCGCAGCGCGTAATTGGTATGGGAATTCATCCCCATGGGGCCGGGGCGATAGAGCGCAGACACCGCGGAAATGTCCTCGAAATTGGTGGGCTTCATCTGCTTGAGCAGAGTGCGCATCCCCGAACCGTCCAGCTGGAAAATACCGAGGGTATCGGCATGTTGGAGCAGCTCAAAGGTGCGCTCATCATCGAGGGGAACATTGTCAATATCGAGCGGATCTTTATTATTCGCCACGATATTTTCCAAGGCGTCTTCAATGGTGGTGAGATTGGACAGTCCCAGGAAGTCCATTTTGAGGATGCCAAGGTCCTCGCATTCGGGATATTCGAATTGGGTGATGACCGCGCCGTCGGCCGGGCGTTTCATCACCGGAATAACATCTGTGAGCGGGACGGAGGACATGAGGATGGCGCAGGCATGCACGCCCCACTGGCGGGTGAGTCCTTCAATACCCTGGGCCAGGTCGAAAACGCGTTTGGCATCCACGTCGGTGGAGACCATATCGCGGAATTCCCCGGCTTCCATATAGCGAGAATTCTTCTCATCGAACACGCCGGAAAGCGGGATGTCCTTGCCCATAACCGAGGGCGGGAGGGCCTTGGTGAGACGTTCACCCATGTCGAAGGGGTAGCCGAGCACCCGGGAGGCATCCTTGAGAGCCTGCTTCGTTTTAATGGTGCCGAAGGTAACCACCTGGGAAACTTTGTCATGCCCGTATTTATCTTCCACGTAGGCGATGACTTCCCCGCGGCGGCGTTCATCGAAGTCCACGTCAATATCGGGCATGGATACGCGTTCCGGGTTGAGGAAACGTTCGAAGAGGAGACCGTGTTCGATGGGATCCAATTCGGTGATATGCAGCGCGTAGGCCACCATGGAGCCGGCCCCGGAACCACGCCCAGGCCCCACCCGGATGCCATTGCGTTTGGCCCAGAGAATGTAATCGGAAACCACGAGGAAGTAGCCGGGGAAGCCCATCTGGACAATAACTTCCACTTCGTAATTGGCACGCTGGCGCACGTGATCGGGAATATGTTCCCCGTAGCGCGAATGCAGGCCGCGTTCCACTTCCTTAATAAACCAGGAAGTGATGTCCTCCCCTTCGGGCACCGGGAAGACCGGCATGTAATTGGCGCCTTCCGCGGCGGTGGTGAAGGAGATATTGCAGCGTTCGGCCACCAAGAGGGTGTTTTCCATCGCCCCGGGCAGATCCCCAAAAAGGCGATACATTTCTTCGGTGGATCGCAGATGGTAGCCGTGCCCATCAAATTTGAAACGGTTGGGATCCTGGAGGGTGGAACCGGAGTTAATGCAGAGCATGGCATCCTGGACGGAATGGTCCTCCGCACGCACATAATGCGAGTCATTGGTGGCCAGTAGCGGCGCATTGATTTTCTTCGCGAGGTCGAGCAGGTCATTGCGAGTGCGCCGCTCGATTTCGTTATCGTGGTCCATGATTTCCACGAAGTAGTTTTCTTTACCGAAGATCTCCTGCATCCGCCCGGCAGCTTCCAGAGCTTCGGCGTGCTGTCCCAGGCGCAGCCTGGTTTGTACCTCCCCGGAGGGGCAGCCTGCGGTGCCGATGAGGCCCTCGTGCAGCTCCTCGAGGAGTTCGAGATCCATGCGGGGCCATTTGCCCATCTGGCCCTCCAGCGAGGCGCGCGAATCAAGCCGGAAGAGGTTATGCATCCCGGTGTTATTGGTGGCAAGCAAAGTCATATGGGTATAGGCCCCGCGCGCGGACACGTCATCGCTGCGCTGTGATTCATCCCCCCATAGCACCCGGTTGCTGGAGTACCGCGAGGTCCCCGGGGTCATATAGGCTTCCACCCCGATAATCGGTTTGATGCCGGCATCCTTGCAGGCCCGGTAAAACTCGTAGGCGCCGAAGCAGTAGCCGTGGTCAGTAATGGCCAACGCACTTTGATTTTGGGCAACGGCCTGCGCCACTAGCGGCTTGATTTTCGCCGCCCCGTCCAGCAGGGAGTATTCGGTATGGGTGTGGAGGTGAACGAAATCTGAGGGAGCGGCCATGGGGCCTAGTCTATCCAGCGCTCACTACCCGCGCCATTTCCCGGTGCCAGATGCGCGCGTCCAGGAAGGGTGCGCGAGCGGTGAGTTCGTAGCCGAGGGCCCGGTAGAAGCCGATTTTGTCCTCTTGGGCATCGAGGACAATTCGCACCTGCCCGGCGTG
Organism: Actinotignum sp. usb-actsch-213; assembly: GCF_059085665.1. Classification (NCBI taxonomy): domain Bacteria; kingdom Bacillati; phylum Actinomycetota; class Actinomycetes; order Actinomycetales; family Actinomycetaceae; genus Actinotignum; species Actinotignum sp. usb-actsch-213. The sequence goes on along the minus strand of NZ_JBHNSQ010000035.1, from coordinate 149,510 downwards.
TCCAAATTCGCGCAGTGCCACCTGGGCCGCGGCCTCGCACAGGAAGCGCCCTATGCCCAGGCCGCGGGCGGAAGGGCGCACGCAGACCCGCCCCAGGTGTACGACGCCCTCCGTGGTTGCGTAAACCCGTGCCGCACCTAATGCTTCACCCGCATTATTTTCGACGACGACGTGGTGGGCACGTTCGTCTATGTCGTCAAGTTCTTCTTCCAGCAGCACGCCCTGCTCCCCGCAGAAGACCTCGATGCGGATAGCGCGGGCCCGTTCCAGGTCTCCCTCGAGCCAGCGCAGCTGCGCCGTCGTCATGAAAAAACTCCCGCGCGCATGCGCTCGAGAGCGGTGGCGAGGTCTTCCGGGTAGGGTGCCTCGAATTCGCGCCAGGTGCCGTCCGGATGTTCGAAGCCGAGGTGAGTGGCGTGCAGCCACTGGCGGGTCAGGCCGAGCGTTTCACTCAGCCCCGGATCGGCCCCGTAGGTAGCATCGCCTACGCAGGGGTGGCCGAGGGCGGACATATGCACCCGAATCTGGTGGGTACGCCCCGTTTCCAGGTGAACCTGGAGGAGGCTGCCTCCGGCCATCGCTTCCAGGGTGTCGTAGTGCGTAATGGAGTGGCGCCCGTCTGAGCGCACTCCCATTTTCCACTGGTGGCGCGGATCGCGCCCGATGGGTGCGTCCACGGTGCCGGAAAGCGGGTCGGGATGCCCCTGAACGAGGGCATGATAGATCTTTTCAGGAACACGATTGCGGAACTCGTCCTTGAGCAGCACGTAGGCACGTTCCGATTTAGCCACCACCATGCACCCGGAGGTTCCCACATCTAGGCGATGCACAATCCCCTTGCGTTCGGCCGGGCCGTAGGCGGAGAGCTGCACCCCGGCGTTCATGAGGGCGCCCAGCACGTCCGGGCCGGTGAAGTTGAGCGAAGGGTGGGCTGCCAGGCCGGCCGGTTTATCCACCACCACCAGATCGGCATCTTCGTAGAGGATGGGGATGGGGATATCTCCCCCGCGCGGGGCAACGGTGCGCGGGGTAGGAATATCGATTTCCAGGATGCTCTGCGCGCGTAGCCGCACTGATTTCGGCACTGGGTTGCCGTCCAAGAGCACATCTCCAGCATCGATCAGGCGCTGCACTTCGGCTCGGGACAAGCCGGTCAGGCGCGCGATAGCGGCATCAATACGTACGTCGGTGAATTCTTCCGTGACCGGATAGGTCCGCCACATGCTAGTCGCCTCGCTCGGAGCCGCCCGGCGCGGGCACAGAATCTGATGGATGCACCGTATCTGCCAACTGGGAGAGCGGAAGCGCAGCGGTATCCGGAGTCGCGCCTGAGTCCGCGGATCCCGCAGCTGCGCCGTCGTTCATCAAGAACGCGACGACGATCATGATCACAGCCCCGGCCACCAGCGCAATATCGGCCACGTTTCCCACGAACCAGTCGAAGTAGGCGATGAAATCGACCACGTGCCCGGCGAAACCGCCCGGTTCGAAGAAAATGCGGTCGATGAGGTTGCCGGCCGCGCCACCCCACATGAGGGCAAGACCGACACCGATCCACCGGTGGCGTACCCGCGCCGCGAGAGCTGGGAAGACCGCAAGCACCACAACAAGCGCGATGACGGTAATAACGCGGGTGGAATTTGCCCCCAGTGAGAATGCTGCACCCGGGTTAAAGACCAGGTGCAGCCCGAGGGCATCCCCCACAATGGCGATGCGCTCCGTTTGGCTGAGGTTAGCGATGGCCCACTGCTTCGTGAGTTGGTCGATGGCCACCACGGCCAGCACCCCCACGAGGATGAGGAACCACGAGGTGCTTCGCCTCACCATACGCACTAGTTACGAGCTTCGGGTTCCTGCGCGCCAGAATCGACGTTGGCGAGCAGCGTCTCCAGGTAGCTGTGCAGGCGCGTGCGGTAATCGCGCTCGAAGTCACGCAGCTCGGAGATCTTGCGCTCCACCAGGCCACGTTCCTGCTCCAGCTGGGCAAGGGTACGGTTGGACTGGGCTTCGGCATCCTCGATGATCTTGGCACTGCGGGTTTCCGCATCCTGGATCTTCTGAGCCTTCTCGGTTTCACCGCGGGCCACGAGTTCTTCGTAGGTCTGCTGTGCCATCTGAAGCACGGCGGCGGCCTGTTCCCCAACGGTGCCGGTGGGCTGAGCGAAGGACGCGGTGGTTGTGGCCTGGTCCGGCGCTGCGGGTTCTTCACCCGAACCGTTCTGGAGTTCGGTCACGCGCGCTTCGGCGACGGTGGCGCGATTCTCCGCTTCCTGGAGCTGCTTCGACAAATCGACGATGGTTTCGTAGATCGCGTCAAGGAATTCGTCGACCTGTACCTCGTCGTAACCGGTCTCCGCGGTTTCCGGGCGCTTAAAGCGGACATCCATGACATCCTGTGCCGTGAGCATTGCCATTTCTCACCTCAAGTAGTGTAACGAAACTGTGTTAAGAGCACGTAGCTGTGTTATGAGCACACGGCTCTCGGATAAAGCCTACCTCATCTGGGCGAACTACGAGACAAAGATACGTAAAATTATCCCATTGAGGATTTGAAGCACGATAAAAACAACGATGAAACCGATGTCAATCGCAATGCCTCCCAGCCGCAAGGGCGGGATGATTTTGCGCACCAGATTGAGAATCGGATCCGTGAGTGCGTAGACGATATTAACGATAACGAGAAGGGCGCCACTGGGGCGCCAATCACGCGCCGCAATAGTCACCAGATCAATAATCACCCGCGCGAGCAGCACCAAAAGATAGATGCTGATGAGGGTGGAAAGAATGATTCCAAGTACTGCCATTAGAACGAATCGCGCGACTCCGGGCGCTGGTTTTCCATGCGAACGGTACGCGGGGTCATGAGCAGGACGTCCGCGGAAATCTTATTGAGATCCCCGTGTAGCCCGAAGCAGATTCCGGTGGCGAAATCGACAATGCGATTGCGTGCAACGTCGTCGGCTTCCGCCAGGTTGATAATGACGGGCAGGCCGTCGCGGAATTGTTCGGCGAAGCCCCGCACCTCGGTGAAGGAACGCGGCTTAGCGGTGATGATGCGGGCGATATCCACGGGCTGTTCCACAGCGTGAATTTCGCTGACGGGGCTTTCCGCTTCGGCCTCGTAATCATCTTCGTAGTAATCGGCGTCGTCCTGGTAATCCAGGTACTCGTCGTCGTTAAGCGTTGCCTTGGAGACAAAACGCTGGAACATTCCCATAGCAGCCAACCCTTCTCGCTGTTCTCGTTTTACGTTAGGCGACGCGCCCGGCCTTGTCAGCACGGCGCGCCGCTGGGGCGTTGCAGTCCACCGCGAGCACGCCGGCGAAGCGGCCGGTGCGCGATGCACGTCGGTAAGAATAAAAATCTGGATCTTCGCGGGTGCACCGAGGACTGACATGGATCTCAGACACACCGACGGCGCGCAGCTGGGCAGTGAGCCCGGCCGCAATATCAAGGGAAGGTGTGCCCCAGGCGGTGCGCCCGGCAGCTTCCGGAACGCGTGCGGCAACGCTGGCCCGGAGTTCCTCAGGTACCTCGTAGCAGCGTCCGCAAATGGACGGGCCCAGGTAGGCGATAAGGCGCTCCGGCCCGAGAGAGCGCGCGGCGGCCGGCCCGATACCAGCCTCCAGCCCGCGTCGACCCACGTGCACCGCAGCTCCGGCGGGGCGATCACGTGCCACCAGGAGCAATGGGAGGCAATCGGCCACCATGACCACCGCTGCAGCACCCATCGGTACCTGTGCGGCGCCCGAGCTAAGCGGGATGTCAATGAGGAGGCCGTCGGTGCCGGGGGCCACGAAGGTACCGGCGGAAGTCAGAACGCCAGCATCTTCAAGGTGGTCCCCGTGCACCTGGTCCATATAGACGGGGCGCTGCCCGATTTGCTCTGCCAGGAGAGCCCGGTTACGCTCCACGGCGGCGGGGTCATCCCCGACGTGGTGGGCCACATTGAGGCCCGCAAAAGGAGCACGGGATACCCCACCGGCACGGGATGTGAATCCCGCCCGGATGCGGCCACCGGGCACGGAGATATCCGCTACCCACTCCACCAGAGCGTTACGAGTCATTGCTGCCTGAGGTTTCCTATACGCTGTGTTTCCCTGAAGTCCCTTGAGTCCCCTTGTACTCCTTTTAGTTTTCCTCGAAAAGGAAGGAGGGGATATCCAGATCGGAACGCTGAGGTTCTTCCACCCGCGGGGGGATAGCACGGTGGGTTCCCGGGCGCTGCGGTGCTGCCTGCGCTTCGGGCTGGGCCGCCGGATAGGCCGGGCTGGCCACCGGGTGGGCCGGGCTGGCCACCGCTTCAACTTCCGGTTCGGGTTCCGCCGGGGCCAGATCTTCGATCGGCTCGACGGTATCGTGACCGGCGGGTACGCCGTCCATCTGCAGCAGGTGATCACGTGCCTCATCAAAGCCCGCGGCGATAACGGTCACGCGCACCTCATCACCGAGGGATTCGTCAATAATCTGACCAACGATAATATTCGCGTTCGGATCCACCGCTTCCTTGACCATCTTGGAAGCGGAGGCGAGCTCCTTCATACCGAAGTCCGCGCCGGCCAGGAAGGAAATAAGCACACCGTGCGCCCCGTCAATGGAGGCTTCCAGCAGCGGGGAGGAGATGGCGCTTTCAGTAGCGCGCACCGCCCGATCTTCCCCGGAGGCCGAGCCGATACCCATGAGCGCGGTACCCGCATCCTTCATAATGGCCTTGACGTCCGCGAAGTCGAGGTTGACCAGGCCCGGAATGGTAATGAGATCCGAAATTCCCTTGACGCCCGAGCGTAGCACCTCATCGGCGAGGTGGTAGGCCTCAATAATGGTGAGGTCTTCTTCGGCGATCTCCAGCAGGCGATCATTGGGGATAACGATGAGAGTATCCACGGCTTGGCGCAGTTCCGCGATACCCATGGAGGCATTATTAGCGCGCTGGGCACCTTCAAATTCAAAGGGACGGGTAACGACGCCGACGGTCAGCGCTCCCAGATCCCGAGCCACCTTGGCAACAACGGGGGCGGCACCGGTGCCGGTTCCCCCGCCTTCACCCGCGGTGACGAACACCATATCCGCACCTTCGAGGGCGCTTTGGATAACTTCCACATTTTCTTCCGCGGCACGCTTACCCACCGAGGGATCCGCACCCGCACCCAGGCCCTTGGACACCTCGCGCCCAATATCAAGTTTGGTTTCCGCTTCGGATTTCACCAGGGACTGTCCGTCGGTATTAACGGCAATAAATTCCACACCGGCAAGTCCGTCTTGAATCATGCGGTCAACAGCGTTGACGCCGCCCCCGCCGACCCCGATGACTTTGATATTGGCGGCGTTATTGACTACGGCCATGAGCTTTCCTCCCGAACCTCAAGTAAAACTTGAGGTTTTTCGTTCCTGACTTCGCGGAAAAGATAGTAGGTGAATGACAACGGTGCAATTCCCCGCGCTGGTGTGTTGCGAAGTGATCTGCGCTACGGTGTGGAAATCCGGTCGAACGGTCCGGTAATCGCGCAGAACGGTGCGGAAATTACGTAGAGCGGTGCGGCGGTGGTCTGCATCGGTGCGATAACCGGTTCAGGATTAATGAACGACGACGGCCGTAGGCTCTGACACGTCGTACACCTGGCCGGGGACGGTGATAACGGTGGCCAGTGCTGCCGCCTTGAGGTCCGAGCGTTGGGCATCGCCCCAGATCACCTTCTGCCCGGAGTTGAGATCGAGTCCTACCCGCCCGCTATCGCTCACCGATACCCCGGCTACCTGAGCGCGCACATCCTCCTTCAGGCTGGAGAGTACATCGAGGGCGATGCGAATACCCGGACCGTCGTTCCCATCCTCGGAGCGGGTGGCCGGCCCAGGTGTGAGGCTTACTCGCGGGAGTTTTGCTTCCACCTCGGGGAGAACCGGGAAACTCACGCCGTCCCGATCCATGGCGGAGCATGATCCTCTGTCCACCAGGCAGGCTACCGGCTCACGTACGGTGAGGGTAACCTCCAGTCCGTGGAAGTAGCTGCGGCGTAGCTGCGCTTCCTTGACGGCTGGGAATTGCTCGCTTAGGTCGGTGGCAAGAGCTTCGGTATCCAGGCGTGGGAGCGGGGTTCCTGACCGTTCAGCGAGGGCTGCGGTGATGTCTTCCGCCGTCACCGCAGTGTTCGCGGGGATACCCGAGACGGTAATATCACTGGCACGCAAGGCCAGCAGCGGGCTGAAGAAAATTACCCAGGCCAGGGCGGCGAACGCGGCAAGTCCCGCACCGGCCACCCCGACGCGCCGCCAGCGCACCCGGCGTTTCTCGGAGGCTTTCTCTTCGAGGCGCTCATCCAGAGAAACCGTGGTGGTACTCGCAAGGTCGGCTAGCGGGGCATCACCGTCGTCGTATATCACCGGAGCGGTGGTAGCGGTGGGAACGTAGGTGATCTCCGCGTGCGGATTAATATCGCGCGCGGAGCGACGCCGGGATGGTTCTTTCACCGCACCGTCCCCTCCCCCAGCGCCGCCAGTATTTCGGGTCCCAGTGCCGTCACGTCGCCGGCCCCCATGGTGAGGAGCAGATCCCCAGGCTTCGCGCTTTTCGCGAGCGCCCGGGCAGCCTCGTGTTTATCGGCAATAAAATGCCCAGCGCTTCCCATGCGGGAAGTAATCATATCGCCCTCGATACCATCGAACGGCGTTTCGCGGGCTCCGTATACGGCGGTGACAATGGCGGTATCGGCCAGCTTGAGGGCGGTGGCGAAACGGTCCGCAAAATTGCGGGTGCGCGAATACAGGTGCGGCTGGAAAAGGACGCGCACGCTCCCCTCCCCGGCCTCGGTGCGGGCGGCGCGCAAGGTAGCCTCCACTTCGGTGGGATGGTGAGCGTAATCATCGAAGAGACGGACTCCCCCGACCTCACCGCGCAGCTCGAAACGCCGCCCCGTCCCCGTAAAAGTCTCCAGACCGCGGGCCATATCGGCCAGGCTCACGCCCAGTTCTAGACCTGCGGCTGCCGCTCCGGCCGCGTTGAGTTCGTTATGGGATCCGGGGACCTGGAGGGAGAGCGGCGCGCGGCTTTCCCCGCACCGTAACGCCCTGTTCTCGAGAGCCACGTGGGCTTCCGCGCCAGGGAGCGGTGCGCCCCGCCCGTAACTAACCACCCGAATACCTTCGTTTACCGCTTGAGCACCCAGGCGGGCTGCACCGGCGTCGTCGCCGCAAACAATGAGGAGCCCGCCGGGGACGATGCAGCGCGCGAATTCCGCGAAGGCCTCTTCAAAAGCTTCCCGGCTACCGTAATGGTCGAGATGATCGGGTTCGACGTTAGTGACCAAGGCGATACGGGGCCGGTAGTTGAGGAAGGAAGCATCGGATTCATCGGCTTCGGCAACGAGGACCTTCCCGGTGCCCAGATGCCCTCCGGAGCCGTGCCCGCGTACGCTCCCGCCGATAGCCCAGGACGGTGCCTGGCCCGCTTCATCCAGTGCCACCGCCAGCATTGCCGACGTGGTGGTTTTTCCGTGTGCGCCGGCCACGGCTACAAAATCGCGGTTCCCGCTCGCGAGGGCGAGGGCTTGGGAACGGTGGATGACGCGGGCACCAAGCTGGCGGGCCCGCGCAAGTTCCGGGTTATCTTCCCGGATGGCGGAGGAGACCGCCACGAGGGTGTCGGCGCTGAGGCGCTCCGGTTCCGTTCCGATCCACAGGGTGATGCCGGAATCCGCCAGGCGCTCCGTGGTAGCCGAGGCGCGGGCGTCGGAGCCGGTCACGGTCCAGCCTTCGGCATGCAGCAGATCGGCGATCACGCTCATGCCTGCCCCGCCGATGCCGATGAGATGGATATGTGTCACCTGAGAACCTCCTCAATAAGATCAGCGAGCCGGGCCGCGCCGTCAGCCGGACAGATAGCGCGCGAGGCCTGGGCCATGCGGGTGCGGGTGGATGCGTCGGTGACGATGTCCAATACGGTGCCCACCGAGTCTGCGGTGAACTGGGCATTGGGGATGAGCAGCGCTCCACCGGCAGCCACAACGTCCGCGGCGTTGCGCGCCTGTTCACCGTTCCCAATGGGGAGCGGAACGAAAACGGCGGGGAGCCCTAAGGCGGATACTTCCGCCACGGTGCCGGCTCCGGCGCGGCACACCACGGTATCGGCCACCGCGTAGGCAAGTTCCATTTCTTCCAGATATTCGAGCACGTGGTAGCTGGGGATGGTAGCGGCGGTGCGCTGGGCCTCGGCGGCTTTGCCTCGCCCGGTGAGGTGAAGTACCTGCACGCCAGCCGCGGCGCAGCGGGAGGCGGCGGCGGTCATCACGTCATTGAGGTGAGCAGCGCCCAGGGAACCCCCGGTGACCACCAGGGTAGGTACCAGCGGGTCTAATCCGAGGCGCGCCGCGGCGGCGGTGCGCGCCTCCGCTCTATCTGCACCGGCAAGGGCAGCGATGGCGGGGCGTAGCGGCAGCCCGACGGTGCGGGTGATGCCGCGCGCGGCGCGCAGCGGCGTGGAGGGGAAGGTGAGGGCGACGGCGGCCGCGCCCCGTGCCCCAAGTTTATTGGCGAGGCCCGGCAGTGCGTTTTGTTCGTGCACCACCACCGGGATGCCGGCGCGGCGCGCAGCGGCGTAGACGGGGGTGGAGGCGAAACCACCGAAGCCGACCGCCAGCTCGGCATCGACACCGGTGAGAATACGGCGTGCTTGGCGTATCGCCCGCGGGAAAGCCACGGGGAAACGTAACGCATCTTTATCGGGACGGCGCGGGAACGGTGCGCGTTCCACGGTAGCAAAATCGAAACCGCTGGCGGGAACAAGGTCTTTTTCCATGCCGGTCGCGGTGCCGACCACGAGGATACTGTGCCCGCGTCCGGCGAGTTCATGAGCGGTGGCCAGTAGCGGATTGACGTGCCCGGCGGTTCCCCCGCCGGCGAGCACTAGTGTCACGAGGTCCTCCTGATAACTGCGCGCACCCTGCCCGCGAGCGAGCTGGAGCGCCGGAATGATTCTTTCACGCCCGGAACCGCCAGGGCTGCCGCCACGCAGACTCCCACCGCCATGAGGCAGGAGATGACGGAGGAGCCGCCCTGGCTCATGAAAGGTAGCGGCACCCCAAAAACGGGCAGCAGGCCGGTGACGACGAACATATTTGCTACGGCCTGTCCGCATAGCCACAGTGCGGCACCCCCGGCAACGAAACGCCCGAAACGGTGCGGGTGGTACATGCAGATGGTGAGGAGAGCATAGCCGATTGTGCCGAGAAGAACGATGACGACGGCGCATCCGAAGAACCCAAGTTCTTCTCCCACCACGGCGAAGATGAAATCGGTATGTGCTTCGGCGAGGTTCCCGGGCCATTTTTCAATTCCGGTACCCAGGCCGGAGCCGCCCGGCCCCCCGGAACCGAAAGCCCAGAGCGCGTAATCGGCCTGGGAGGGTGTTTGCCCGGTGGGAAGGGTGAAGAGGTTCTCGAAGAAGTCCTGGATGCGGGTGATGCGCGAGCGGCTTGAAAAAATAAGAACGACGACGAGGAAGAAACCCAAGGCTCCACTGATAAGGAAATAGCGCCCCGGGAAACCCGCCATCCAGAACATTCCCACTCCAATGAGGAGGAAGATGAGGGCGGTTCCCATATCGCCACCCACGAGCACCGCGCCGATGGCCGCGCCGGTAATGCCAATCGGGATGCTCCAGTCGGAAAGCTGGAAGTGGGCGCCTTGCACCATGCGCCCGAGCACCGCGGCCAGGGCCACCACCATGGCGAGTTTGAGAAATTCCGAGGGTTGGAGCCGGATAGGGCCGAAGGCAATCCAGTTGCGATTGCCGGCAACGGAGGCACCCAGCGGGGTGAGCACGAGGAGCTGCAAAAGTATCCCGAAGCCGAGGGCCAGGCCCCATAGGCGCTGGAAAACAGCGAGGGGAATACGGGCGCAGATCACCGCCAAGATGGTGCCAATAGCAGCGTAAGCCATCTGCAAGTAAGCCGAGCGGAACAGGTTGGGGCCGTCTTCGTATTCGGCTCGCACCGCCCCGGGGGTAATGGCAGAAAACACCATGAGGAGCCCGAGGAGAGTGAGGATCGCAGTGGCTACCACGAGAAGGAGCATGGAACGGTGCATGACATTGCGCACGCGTTCCTCCGGGATACTCGGGGCCTGCGGGTTCTCGATCCGATCACGCATGCCGTGTCCCCGTGGAGCTATCCTGTGCACCGTTGTCTCGCGCCGTTCCCTCCGCTGGGGTACCGTCCCCTGCCAAGGAGCCGCTCTCCGACGAGGCGCCGCCCGCTGGCGGTGCCGGTAGGGCTCGCACGGCCGCGGCGAAACGATCACCGCGATCCGCGTAAGACGTGAATTGATCCATGGAGGCACTGGCGGGGGCAAGCATGACGGTGTCCCCCGCTTGGGCGTAGCGCGAAGCGGCCAGCACCGCACGTGCCATCGGTTCGGAGGCAGCCGGGTCAATATAGGTGACCGGAAGATTTGCTCCGTCCAAAGCCGCGTACCAGGGTTCTTGGTTGATGCCAATAACGACGACGGCGCGCAGCCTGTCCCGCACCTGCGCCACGAGGGATTCAAAGCGGGCACCTTTGGGTTGCCCGCCCACGATCCATACACAGCTACCCTCAGCCAGTGCGGACACGGAAGCGAGTGCGGCATGGGCATTGGTGGCCTTGGAATCATCCACGTAGCGCACCCCGGCCCGTTCGCTCACCGTTTCGATCCGGTGGTGGCCCGGCCGCATATGCTGAAGGCCGGCGCGTACCACCTCCGCGGGAATATCGATGGCACGGGTGAGAGCCACGGCGGCCAGGGAGTCCCAGATAAGGTGGCGCGGAAGCGCCGCGGCGGCAGGAGCCAGCTGGGCGACGTCGTTCAAAGAAGCAATCTCCACGGCGCTACTCCACCGTTGCTTCCCGTACGCACGGTCCACGATAAGGCCGTCCACGATGCCGATCTGGCCGACGGCAGGAATGCCGGTAGCGATGCCGATGGCCCGAGCACCTTCGCACACATCCGCGTTATCGACCATAGTTTGGACAGCGCTATCGCCCACCGGGTACACCGCAGCGGTGCGCACATGCTCGTAAATGCGGGCTTTTGCGGCGGCGTAGGCGGCACGGCTACCGTGCCACTCGAGGTGGTCGTCGGCAATATTGAGGCAGATGCTGGCAGCCGGTTCCATGGTGTGGGTGGTGCGCAGCTGGAAGGAAGATAGCTCCAAAGCAAAGGCCTGCGGAGCATCCGGGCCGGTGGCGCTCACGGCAGTAACGGCGGGATTACCGACGTTCCCGATGGGTTCGCCACCCAGGTGCGCAGCCCGCAAAATATGAGCCGCCATCGTCACCGTGGTGGTCTTCCCATTGGTGCCGGTCACGGCAAGCCACGGGGCGGCGTTCCCGGTGCCGTCGTGCGCGCGCAGGCGCCAAGCAAGTTCGATTTCGGACCACAGCTCAATACCGTTGTCAGCGGCTGCGGAAAAAAGCGGGCCGATTTCGGGAATGGCGGGAGCGGGGATGATGACGTCGGGCCGCCAGGCCAGCACTTTGCGCGCCAGTTCGGCCGGGGTTGGGTCGCTCCCTCCGGTGTCCACCGGGAGTGCGGTGACCGCCCCAAGTTTGGTGATATCTGCGTCCCACACGCTCACACGCGCCTCGGTGAGCTCGGTCAGCGCCCGCGCGCAGGCCCGCCCTGATTTCCCTAAACCGACGACGGCGATACGGCGCCCTGCCAGCTCCGCCGCACCCGGATGTTGCCACTCACTCATCTTTGCATCAACCACTCAGCGTAAAAAATACCCAGGGCGATAAAACCGCACAGGGCTTGGATTACCCAGAAGCGCACCACAACCGTGACTTCGTTCCACCCTTTGAGTTCGAAATGGTGGTGGATCGGTGCCATACGGAATACCCGTTTTCGGGTCATTTTGAAAACACCCACCTGGATAACGTCGGAGATGACTTCCAGGAGATAGAGCCCGCCGATGAGTACGGCGAGGAATTCGGTGTGGGTGTAGATAGACATTCCCGCGAAGACCCCACCCAGGGCGAGGGAGCCGGTATCCCCCATGAAGATCTGGGCCGGCGAGGTATTCCACCAGAGGAATCCGATAAGTGCCCCGACAAGGGCCACCGCGATGATATTGAGATCGCGCGGGTCGCGGATGGGATAGCACCCGGGTGCGGCATCAACGAGAGCGTAGCAAGGGTGGTTGCTTTGCCACATCGTAATAAGAGTGTAAACCCCGAAAGCGATGATGGAGGCACCGGTGGATAGGCCGTCGAGGCCGTCGGTGAGGTTCACGGCATTGGACCAGGCGGTGATGAGGAAATTCGCCCAGATAATGAAGAGGATAATGCCAACGGCAGTGCCGGCAAAGGCGAGACTCAGGCCGGTATCGCGCACGTGGGAAATACGCATTGATGCCGGAGTTCGGTTATTTTCATCCGAGAACATGAGGGAGAGCACCGCGAAGGCGACGCCAACAATCCCCAGGCCAGCGATTTTTGCCCAGGGGGTGAGGCCCAGGCTTTGTTTGCGAGAAATCTTAGTGAAATCATCGGCAAAGCCTACGCCCGCCATACCGATCATGAGTCCGAGGAGGAGGATCCCGGACATACCCGGACTGCGCCCGGCCCCGATATTGCCCACCAGGTAACCGATAACAACCGCCGCCACAATGGCAAGACCGCCCATGGTTGGTGTGCCGCGTTTGACCAGGTGCGAGGTGGGGCCATCCTGGCGGATAAATTGGCCAAATTGTTTGCGCACGAGAAAACGGATGAGAAGCGGGGTCCCGAATAGGGTGACGAGAAGCGAGACCGCAAAAGCGATAATAAGCGCGAGCACTATTCCCCCTTGAGGTGGGTGGCGATGTGCCACACACCCGAACCGTGCGAACCTTTGATGAGGAGTGCCCCATCCTCATTGAGCATATCGGAGAGCGCTGCTTCCGCTTCTTCCCACGCGCCGACGGAGCGGGCGGTGATACCGGCATCACGGGCCGCCGCCGCGAGGGCTGCCATATGAGGACCCACCGCGATAAGAAGGCTCACACCGGCCGTTTCCAGGGCCGGGAGGAGGGCGAGGTGTTCTTCCCGAGATGTCGCGCCGAGTTCAAGCATATCGCCCAGAATCGCGGCTTTGCGCCCATTCCCGAGCTGTCCGAGCGCGGCGATGCCGGCGCGCATAGAATCCGGGTTGGCATTGTAGGAGTCGTCGATAATAAGGGTCGAGCCGCGGCGGAACACATCCATACGGTGAGCGCTGGCCGGCCCATTCGACAGTCCCGCCACGATGGCGGGCAAACTCACCCCGGCAGCGGACGCGGCAGCTGCCGCCGCGAGTGCGTTCATGACTTGGTGTTCCCCCACGAGCCCGAGGCTGACCGTTGGAGCGGACGGTGTAGCGGAGGCGGATGGCGCCGACTGCACGGTCGGGGCGGAGATGGCGGAGGGTGCGAAGCTGGCTGCGCCGTCGTTCATACGGAGCGTGAAACTCGCCCGGCCGTCGCTTCCGAGGGTGATATCGGTTGCCGTCACGTCCGCCGGGTTCACGCGCCCAAAGGTGCGTACCCGACCGCTCGCAACTCGCCCGGCCATGGCGGCAACCCGCGGATCATCGGCGTTGAGGATGGCGATGCCGTCCTCGCGCAGGCCTTCCACAAGTTCTGCTTTGGCGCGCGCCACGTTCTCGATGCCGCCAAATTCGCCCAGGTGCGCGCGGGCCACCACCAGCACCACGGCGATATCCGGGGGTGCGATAGAGGTGAGGTAGGCGAGGTTGCCGATATGGTCGGCGCCCATTTCCGCCACCAGGGTGGCGGTGCTCGCGTCCACACGGAGCACCGTGAGCGGTAAGCCGATTTCGTTATTGAGTGATCCCGGTGGGGCAACCACGTTCCCACGTTCCCGGCATATCGCGGCGAGAAGATCCTTGGTGGTGGTTTTCCCAACGCTCCCGGTTACCGCGATAACCCGCAAGTCGGGGTTGAGGCGGCGGGCCAGTTCAAGATTATGCCGAGCCAGGCGTCCGAGCGCCGCGGGAATATCATCAACCACGATAATGCGCTCAGCTTCAGCGCCGCCGGCGCGGGCGGCCTGGCCATCTTCGGTGAGAATGAGGCTGGCCCCTGCCGCGCGCGCCTGGCCGCTCAGGGTATTCGCGTCCACGCGCGCGCCTTTCACGGCGGCAAATAGCGCACCGGGCGTGATGGCGCGGGTATCGATAACCGCCGCGGTGACCTCGGTATCGCACAAAGGTGCGAGCGCGGCCCCGCCGACGGCGGCGATAACCTCCGCGGAGGACATGGAAATCATTGCGTGTCTTTCTCTTCTTGCGTGTTTTTGTTGAGTACACCGCGGCTAGCGCGCTCAGCGAGCGCCGCCCGCGCTACCTCGCGGTCGTCCAGCGGAATGTTACGCCCCCCGGCCACCGGTTGATAAGTTTCGTGCCCACGCCCGGCGAGCAGCACGGTATCCTCCGCTGCCGCATCACGGATGGCGGTGCGCATGGCGGTGGCGCGATCAGCGATCTCCACGATGCGGGCGGGGCTGTGCGCGCTGCGGGCCCCGTCCAGGAGTGCGGCGCGAATCGGTGCGGGATCTTCTTCGTGCGGATCATCGTCCGTAATGTAGACGACGTCGGCCAGTTCGGCTACCGCCCGCCCCATCTCGGGGCGTTTGTCCACGTCGCGTTCCCCGGCGCTTCCGGTTACAACGATGAGCTCACCGGAGGTAGTCGGGCGCAGCGCGTTCATGGCCAGACGCAGCGCCGCGGTATTATGCGCAAAATCGACGACGACGCGCGGTGCGCTGCCCACTACTTCCATGCGGCCGGGGACTTGTGGGGTGAGCCCGGCACTCACCACCGCGCCAATGGCACCTCGGTCCGCTCCGCTTTCCAGCACCATAGCAACCGCGAGCGCGGTATTGGCAATATTAAAATCTCCGGGCAGGCCGGTGCGCACCGTCATCTCCCAGCCCTCGCTATGGGCCAGGGTGAAGGATGTAACGGGGCCGCGCTCGATATCGCGCACCTGGTATCCGCTCCGGCCATCCAGCTCGGAGAACACCGCGAGGGCCACGGTGGGCACCTCGGTTTCCCCAACCAGGCGCCGGCCCCAATCATCGTCAACGGTGATAACTGCCTTACGCGAACAGGCCGGCGTAAAAAGGCTACGTTTGGCTTGATAGTAGTTTTCCATGGTGTGGTGGTAGTCGAGATGGTCCCGAGTGAGATTGGTAAATCCTGCCACACTGAAGACCACGGGGCTGGTACGGTGCTGGGCCAGCGCGTGGGAGGAAACTTCCATGGATACATCCGTCCCGCCCCGTTCCACCAGGAGGGCGAGCAATGCTTGCAGATCCGCGGGCATGGGCGTGGTCAGATGCGCCGGGGCGCACAGGTCCGCAATTTTTGTTTCCACGGTTCCTACCAGCCCGGTGGTGCGGCCCAGCGCGGTAAGTAGGCCGTCCAGGAGGTACGTCGTCGTCGTTTTACCATTGGTGCCAGTCACCGCGAAACTGCGCAAGCGCTCGGCCGGTTCCCCGTAGACGCGTGCCGCAATGGCGCCCAGGTGGGCGGCCGGGTCCTCCAAAACCATTAATGGAAGATCCAGGCCGGCCTGCGCGAGAAGCGCTGCCCCGGCGGTATCGGTGAGGATGGCGCGGGCGCCCCGTCGCACCGCCTGTCCGGCAAAGCGCGCCCCATGAGCATGGGCGCCGGGCAGCGCGGCGAAGAGTGCACCATCGCGCACCGCGCGCGAATCGGCAGTCACGGAAGTGACGGTGGTGCCGCTACGACCGCTCAGATCCGTATCGTCAGCGTGCGCTTTCCCCGCGGGGGCGCACGCTTCCACACCCGGAATCTCATTGAGCGCCACCGGGCGCACCTGCGGAAGGGGGAATTCGTCACTCACTAGTTGCCTACCTCGGATGAAAACCACGGATATTTGAAAAGCGGAACGGTGCTGGGCGGCACGCCCAGGTGTCGCATCGCGAAAGGTGCGAAGTTCGCGAAAACAGGCACCGCGGTGTCACCACCGTATCCGGCCCCAGCCCCGCCGTAGACCGCTATCGCTACCGCGATCTGCGGGTCTTCGGCAGGGATGGCCGCAATAAAGGTACCCACACGGCGGGTGAGGTTTCCGTTAGCGTCCGGAACCTGAGCGGTGCCGGTTTTACCGGCCACGTTGTAGCCGGGAACTTTGCCGCGCCACCCGGTGGACTGGTTATTGGTAACCGCCTGCATCATATTCATCATGGTGCGCGAGGATTCCTCGCTCATAACACGGTGGCTTTCCCCAGGAACGGTGGGGGTGGTGCGCCCGCTGGCATCGGTAGTGGAGTCCACCACGTGGAGCGGAATATATACTCCCCCGTTGGCGATGGTGGCCCCTATTTGCGCCAGTTGCACGGTGGTAGCCGCCCATCCCTGCCCGAACATGGTGGTGTAGCGATCACGCTGGCCCCACTGCTCCGGCGGGCGCAAAATACCGCCCGATTCGGCCGGTAATTCGATCCCGGTGGGGCTTCCCAGCCCGTAGCTGCGCATATAGTCATAGCGCACGTTATCGTCCACCGTGTCACCAATCTGAACGAGTCCGGTGTTATAGGACTGCGCGAGAATCCCAGCCACCGTCATCCCCTGGGTGGGATGCGGATCATTATCGGAGATGCTTTCGCCATTGGGCATGGTGATGGTATCCGGCACCGTGAATTGGGTGAGGGGGGTGACGGTTCCGGTATCAATGGCCGCGGTGAAGGTGGGGAGCTTTCCTGAAGATCCCGGCTCGACCGGTGCCTGTACGGCACGCGAGCCCCAAGAATCCGGACTCGCTTCCTGGAGACGGGAAGGATCGGGGGCATGGGAATCTGCTAGGGCGAGCACCCGCCCCGTCCCCACTTCAATAACAACGGCGGCGCCCCAATCCGCAGCGTTTGCATCCACCGAAGCATCGAGGGATTCCATGAGGGCGTTTTGCAGATCGCGGTCGATGGTGAGTTTCACGCTCGCGCCGTTAACCGGATCCACGCGCTCGGTTTTTCCGTTCGGTACGACGGCGCCGCCTCCGGCGGTTTGCACCGTCAAGCGCCCATCCGTGCCAGAAAGGGCATCGTTGAACGTGCGCTCAATACCGGCCTGCCCGGTAGGGAGCGGGTTTTCTGCGGTTTCCCCCACGTAGCCGAGGACGTTCCCGGCCACTGAACCATTGGGGTATTCGCGCTTCATAAACTGTTCGGGTTCGATACCCGGAATTCCTAAGGCGTTGATTTTCCGCCATTTCTCAGGGGAAATATCACGGGCGATATACACAAAGGTAGATTTTTTCTCACCCCCTAGGAGGGTGCCTCCCAATTCCGCCCGATCCACGCCGAGCAGAGGTGCGAGCACTTTCGCGGCTTCTGCCGCCCCGGTACCTTCCACGATGAGCTGATCATTAGCGTCTAGGACATAGTCCCCGTTGTCATCGGTTTTGTAGTGCTGGTAAGAACCAATGAGATTCTGGTTGACGCCCACGTTGTAGCGTTCCACAGAAGTCGCCAAAACTGCCCCGTTGGTGTCAACGATATCGCCCCGTTTGGCCTGCAGGGTGTAGGTACGGGTACGGAAAGCATCTGCCGAGGCAGCCAGGGCATCGGCGCGAATAAACTGCAAATCGATGAGCCGCACCCCGAGGATCCCCAGCGCGAAGAAGAAGATGATCGCCATGGTTCGCACGCGCCGTACATGCGGCTGCGCGGCCTTCCAGCGACGGGCTAGTTCCTTCATGCGCTTTTCCTTCGTGTCACTCCCCCGGAATCGGAGCAAGAATCGTAGCGGACCCCAGGTCCATATGCTGAACGTCCGTGGCGGGGACGAGGCCGAGGTCCTGCGCGCGTTCCTTGAGGCCTTGCGGAGTGGAAGCCCCCACCACTTCATCCGTGAGGGTGGACTCCACCGATTGCGCGACCGCCAGTTCCTGCTTAACGGAGCGGATTTCGTACGCCGTGCCTACCATACGCGTATTAAGAGCGAAAACCGTGGCAAACGCGCCGAAGAAAAGCGCCATGCATATGATCACGGTACCGAGAAAGCCACGGTGCGCCGCCGGGGTGGGGATAAGCGTGAGTTCGGGACGCCCCGAGATCACGGGACGGGTACGCGGCGCTGCAACAGCGTGGGGCTGTGCGCTCATAGCTGACCTCCGGGACGGATTTTCTCGGCAGCGCGTAAGCGAACGGACGCGGACCGGGAGTTGCGGGTGATTTCTTCTTCGCTGGCTCGAATCGCTCCTCGGGTGAGGAGTTCCAACCAAGGTTTATGTTCTTCAAGTTCAACGGGCAGTCCCTTGGGTGCCCGAGAGGTGGCCCCGGCGGCAAAAGCCCGTTTCACCAGGCGGTCTTCCAGGGACTGGTACGCTTCGACGACGATGCGCCCACCCACCCGCAAAGCGGCGAGGGCTGCCGGCAAGGCCCGCTCAAGTGTTCCGAGTTCGTCATTCACCGCGATGCGCAAGGCCTGGAAAGTGCGTTTGGCGGGATTTCCCCCGGTGCGTCGCGCCGGGGCGGGGATGGCCGAACGCACGATATCCACCAGTTCGCCGGTACGGAGCAACGGGGCACTGGCGCGCCGTTGCACAACGGTGGTAGCGATACGATGGGCGAATTTTTCTTCCCCGTACTCGCGCAAAATCCGAGTGAGCTCACCTACCGATTCTTCCGCGAGGATATCTGCGGCGGTGCGCCCGACCTGGGCGTTCATACGCATATCAAGCGGAGCATCGTGGGAGTAGGAGAACCCGCGCTCGGTTTCATCCAATTGCAGGGAGGACACTCCCAAGTCCATGAGGATTCCATCCACGGGGCGATTGCCCGCTGCCGCGGCCACGTCGTCGTACGTGGTTTGGACGGGGCGGAACCGCTTCCCGAAGCGGGCCAGGCGCTCCCCCGCCAAAGTAATGGCTGCGGGATCGCGGTCAATTCCGATAACGGTGAGGTTCTCAAAACGCTCGAGGAAGGCTTCGGTGTGCCCGCCCATCCCGAGGGTGCAGTCAATAAGAACAGGGGCGGGAACCTGGAAAGCGGGAGCGAGGAGCTCGATGCAGGTGTCCACGAGCACCGGGGCATGCAGCGCGTTCCCGGCGGCGCGCGGTGCGCCCGAGGTACGTGCTGTCTCCATCCTGTGCCCTTCTTATTGCGGCGCCCGCGATAGTGATCCCCCGCGAGCGATCTGAAGCTGGGGAAGTGCCTCAGAGCTCTCGCGAAAGACCGCCACCGCGATCACGCGATTCCTAGAAGAGGCCGGGGATGACCTCTTCTTCCCTATCGGCGAAAGCCGATTCTTGATCCTCTAGGTAGACCGCCCACGCGGCGCTATCCCAGATTTCGACCCGGTTGCCCGTGCCGATAACCGCGAGGTTGCGATCCAGGCCCGCGTACGTGCGCAACATCGCCGGGATGGTGATTCGTCCCTGTTTATCAGGGACGTCATCCACGGCGCCGGAGAGCAGCACGCGGGTATATGACCGCGCCTCTTTGGATGTCAAGGGGGCTTTAGCCAGGGTTTGCTGCAATTCCACAAAATCCGCGAGCGGAAAAACGTAGATGCAGTGTTCCTGACCGCGCGTCATCACCAGCCCGCCCTGGAGCTGATCACGAAATTTGGCGGGCAGAATGATTCGACCTTTGTCGTCCAATTTGGGCTCATACGTGCCGAGGAACATCTACCGCACCCCCTCTCGTGGCGCTTGCCTCCACTTTACTCCACTTTGCTCCACCAGTTTGCCATGACGAGGGTATGTCGCGCTAGTGATTCCCAGAAAAGCCCGCCATAACAGGGGAAACTGAGTGGAGCGCAGGTGGAGTACGGTGGGGTGTTCAGGGGTGAAGAACGCCCAATTTGTTACGCGAGGCGCTCGGTAAAGCAGAACGTCCGGTAGCACGGGGGCGCACCCAGCTGCGCCGTCGTATCTATAAAAAGAAAACGGTGAGAGGATCGATATCCTCTCACCGTTATGGGTGCCGAGTTTGAGCTACCGGACGAACCGGGCCCGCGCTACCGTAGTTTCTAGTGCTCGCCGCGGCGGCGCTTTTCCCACATTTCTTGTTGGCGCTGCATAAAAGACGATACCCCGCGCGGCCCCGACGCACTCGGGGATCCCGCGCCTCCAGCAGGCACCGCAACTTTCTCAGTATGTACACCCGCGAGCGCATACCATACCGAGGCAAACATGATGATGACGCCGAGCAAACCAAGCCACCACATCTTCGGTGCAGAAATCCCACCGATAAGAATGGCGATGCCCGCAACCAGCCCGAGAATCCCCAGTACGAGATTGCGCACGGACAGCTGCCGACTGATGGCTTCTACTTCCGGCGCAGCGGGCTTCATATTACGCGCGAAGCTGGGATCCTCGTTGGTGAGCTGCGCTTCCAGCTCAGCGAGCATCTTCTTCTCGTAGTCCGATAGGGCCACTGTGCCTCCTTGTTACTGTACTGCTGCCAGTCTACCGTGCCCGGCGCACCACCGTCACGATATGTTGTGTCACGATACACCGTCCCGGAGCCCCGTGCGTCCCCCTGGTGCGGAGCTTCCCGACGCCCCGCCGTCGCGCCCCGTTCCGGCGCCTCCCGCCCCGCCGTCGCGCCCCGTTCCGGCACCTTCTACCCGACCGTCGCGCCCCGTCGTCGGCCGATGCAAGAGGCTTGCCGGGCCGAGCGCCCCGGCGCCGAACCGCGAGCGCACCGCATCCATGGCGCTCTCGGCCTCCCCGCGGCGCGGATCGTCATCGAAAGCGAGCTGCTGGAAACCGCCCTGCTCGCTCAGGTTCTCTACGCGCAAGCCCAGGAGCCGCAAGCCGGCGGCGGTGACCTCCACCCCGTCCAGCAGCTCGCGGGCGCGTTCGTAGATCTCGGCGGCAACCTGGGTGGCTTGCGGCAGTGTTGCCGAGCGGGTAATGGTGGTGAAATCCGGGAAGCGCACCTTAATAGCGACGGTGCGCCCCACCAGGCCTTTTGCACGCAACCGGACTGCGGTGTCATGCGCCTGGAAAAGCAGAATACGGTGGAGTTCGTCCCGGTCAGCCAGGGGGTCGAAAAAGGTTTCTTCACGTCCGATGGATTTTTCCTCACGGCTCGGGGTAACGGGGCGCGGGTCGACGCCGCTGGCCAGCTGGAAGAGGTGATCCCCGGCAGCGGTGCCAAGGAGGCGGCGGAGTTGATCAGGACCGGCTGCGGCGACGTCCCCCACCGTTTCGATCCCGTGCAAACGCAAACGTTCTTCGGTGCGCCCGCCCACACCCCAGAGGGCTCCGGCCGGTAAATCGTGCAAAAAATGGAGGGTAGCCGCGGCGGGAACAAGGAGAAGCCCGTCTGGTTTGGCGTGCGCGGATGCTATTTTAGCCACGTGTTTGGTGGCGGCGATCCCCACGGAGGCAGGTACTCCAACCTCGGTGCGGATACGTGCGCGCAGCTGCTGACCAATATGAACGGGAGGGCCGAAAAGCCGGCGCGCTCCCCCTACGTCTAGAAAAGCTTCATCCACGGAGAGCTGCTCCACCAGCGGGGTGACTTCCCGCAAAATCGCCATGATTTTTTCCGATACCGCGCGGTAAAGTTCCAGGCGCGGGGTGAGCATAATGAGATTCGGGCAACGCCGCCGTGCCTGTCCCACCGGCATCGCGGAATTCACCCCGAAGGCGCGTGCCTCGTAGGAAGCGGCGGCCACAACACCGCGTTCCTGGCCGCCCACCGCGACGGGGCGCCCGCGCAGCTCCGGATGGTCGAGAAGCTCCACGGATACAAAAAAGGCATCCATATCAATATGGAGGATAGGAGTACGCGAATCGTCATCGCCCCAGGAATGGCGGACTGCGCGTGAGCGCGGTGCGCGTGACATAAGCCCTCCGTTTCCTCTCGCTCCATTTTCTCACCCCGTTTCCGTTCGCCCGGTTCCGCCCGCGTATCCTCACGCGCGGTTTCTTTTTCCGAGTTCCCCTCGTTACGGTGCGCTCTCCATTAGGCTGGAGCTGTGAGTGTGCCTACCGAACCCGTGCGAACTGATTATGCCCTCGCCGAACTGGATCGGCGCTCGGATCGCCCTTCCCTCGTGACCCTCTACCTGGACGGGGTGGAATCCTCCGCCTTGGATCTTGACGATCCCACGTATCTAGAATTCGAGTATATGCAACAGTTTAGGTGCATTCTC
Organism: Actinotignum sp. usb-actsch-213; assembly: GCF_059085665.1. Lineage (NCBI taxonomy): Bacteria > Bacillati > Actinomycetota > Actinomycetes > Actinomycetales > Actinomycetaceae > Actinotignum > Actinotignum sp. usb-actsch-213. The sequence continues at coordinate 127,364 of NZ_JBHNSQ010000035.1, read as the reverse complement.
GAAGCCATGTATCCCAAGCTCCAGCCGCTGCGAGTACTCCACCTGGGGGCAGCCGGATGCGCTTTTCCACGTGCCCTGGATGCGGCTCGGCCCGGCTCACGCCAGCTAGCAGCGGAAATCGATGGCAAACTCGCCACCTACGCACGCGAATGGTTCGATCTGCCCCCGTCCCCGCGTTTGCGTATCCGGGTACAGGATGCGCGCGTCACCCTGGACACCACGGCGGCGCGCTGGGACGTGGTGGTGCGCGATGCTTTTGCTGACCGTGATGTTCCGTCCCATTTGCGTACCGGCGACGCCGCTGCGCGAGTCGCCCAAGTTTTACAACCAGACGGTGTGTATCTCCTCAACTCGGTGGCCTCCACCGGCCTGACCCGCTTCGCGAATGAATCACGGGCTCTCCTCGAGCATTTCGAGCATGTGCTAGCGATTATGGATCCGGCGGTGCTGCGCGGGCGTCGCTTCGGCAATATCGTATTGGCTGCCTCCCAGCGAGAATTCGCTTTCGCGCAGATCGAGCGACTGATTCGCCGCCTCCCACTGCCCGCGCGCATGGTGGGACGGGCGGATTTACGCCGGCGGGCTCGCGGCGCCATCCTCGAGCGGGATGCCGATATCGGCTACTTACCCGCAGGCGCTCCCCTACCTGAAGACTAGTCCGCGGCGTGCCGACCGCGCGGGCGCTGAGGCGCCGGGCCCCCGTCTTCCGGGCCGTGGGCATCCGGCTCGCCTGTCGTACGCGGCTCGGCTTCAGTATGTGCTTCGGCGCCGGACCGGTGCCCGCTACTGGCGTGCTGCCAGGCAGCCCGCATATTTTCCAGGCGTTCCGTCAGTTGCGCCTGCTCGTTATCAGCATGCTCCTTGCGCTTGACCATTGAGGCATCCACTCGGGCGAGGAAGCTTTCCGCCGCACGCCCAATTTCATCGGCACTGGGAACGGTAAGGGTGTGCTGCGGGGCCTGGATAAGCCCCGGATGCCCCTCCGCGCGATCATATTCGGCTTCCAGGGCAGCTACGATTTCCGCGAGCTGCTCATTATGTTCGGTGAGTTGGGCAAGTTGCTCGGATTCTTCGGCGGCACTGGCTTCCAAGTCTCCCAGAGGCAGGCTCAGCCCGGCCGTTTTCGCGAGCATGGAGAGCGCGCTGGCTGCCCCGGCCGCGTAATGGTGCCCGGCAATATACATGGGCACCCGCACCGTCACAGAGAAGGTCGCCACTCCCATCTGCCCGAGACTGTATTCCAAAAAATCAGAGAAGGACGCCGGATACCACACGTCAGCTTCCAGGGCGGGAGCCACCGGATCGGCATTGCGGGTGCGGATGAGCATATCCGGCTGGCGGGTATGGGGTAGTGCCCCGGCCACCGATCCGGCCCGGTAGAGCCGCTTCACTCCCAGCTGCGCGAAAACCGCCATGAGCTCAGAGTTGAGCCCCTGCCAGCAAAAATCTGGTTCGGTACCGAGCAGAAGTAAGAAAGAGGTGCCCTCGATATCTTTGGCGTGGAACAGCCCGAGCGCCGGGATGGCAATGTCTTCCAGCGCACCGTTGAGATAGTGCACCCGCGGGCGCTGCGCCCGATAATCAACCAGCCCGTCCACATTTATATCGGCCACCGGGCTGAGCTCTAGGGTGTAGAGCTGAGAGGCAATGAGTTCTGACACCGAACCAATATCATTGATGGGATCGGTGAGATGAACGACGACGCTTTCACAGCGCTCCCCGCTCGCCCAGGAATCTTCCTGTTCCCCCTCACAGGGGTAAACGAAATAATTCACCGTGATCCTCCTCCCTCTCCAGCTCGCTAGCTTCCCTTCCAGCCTAGACTACCGGCCCGGCCGAGCGCGCCGGGCGCCGTCGTACTTCAATAACGGCAACCTCTACAACGAGACGTAACCGAACACGGTTCCGGTATTCGCCACCGGCTTATCACTGTCGTTCCCGTCACCGCACTATAGCGCGCCCCGGCGTTTTCCGTCATAATTGATTGTTACTTTTTTCCAGGACACCACCCGATTATGTTCGGTCATCAGGAGGAGCTGCTCGTGGTCAACGATCCTCATAGCGCGCGCGAGGACGCAATACGGGAAGAACAGCTTTTCGTGGATACTGCGTACCGTGCCCTTGATCGCCAGCGTGAAGCCTATGCCCAGCGCCTGGCTGCGGTTCGCAGCCAGAGCGGTCAGGAAAGCGCCGGTGAGATGACCGAGCGAGACTCTTTCGCCACCCATTACGAAGATAATCTCACCCGCTTGCGGCGAGTCGAAAACCGGCTGGTTCTCGGCCGGCTCGATACCCGCGAGGGTGAAACGGATCATATCGGGCGGATCGGTTTGAAGGACGAAAGCGGAGAGATCTTGCTCCTGGATTGGCGTGCCCCGCAATCCGAACCGTTTTATCGGGCCACCGCCGCCCATCCGGGAAAGGTGCGGCGGCGCCGCCATATTCAGACCCGCCTGCGCACGGTCACCGGAGTGGAAGATGAGCTTCTTGACTCTTCGCGTGCCTCCTCAGATCTCAATCTGACGGGCGAGGGCGCTCTCATGGCGGCGATGAACGCGGCGCGCGACGGGAAAATGAACGATATCGTCGCGACGATTCAGGCCGAACAGGACAGTATTATTCGCGCCGATTCTAATAATGTGCTGGTGGTCCAAGGCGGGCCGGGCACCGGGAAAACAGCGGTGGCCCTTCATCGCGCTGCCTACCTTCTGTATACCCATCGCGAGCGCCTGGCGCGTTCTGGCGTACTCATTGTGGGTCCCTCGCCAGTCTTTTTGCGCTATATCGATCAGGTGTTACCGTCATTGGGAGAATCTGATGTCGTATCGACGACGATTGCCGGGCTGGTGCCCGGGGTAACGGTAAGCGCCGTCGATACTGCCCCCGCCGCGGAGATTAAAGGCCGCCTGGTATGGCGTACTATCGCCCCGCGGGCGGTGCGCACCCTCCTCGAACGTCCGTTGCGCAAGGCCGTGCGGATGCGCATCAGCGGGGTTGATGTACGCCTAACCCCGCAGGATGTCGAAAACGCGCAACGGCGGGCGCGCCGTACAGGTAAGCGGCATAACGAAGCCCGCGATACTTACGCGAAATACCTCGTAGATGTTTTAGCGCGGCAGGTGGCCGAAGGCCAGGACGTGGAGCTCTCGGAAAACCCGTGGATTATTGCCGATGTGGCAGAGAGCATTGATGCTCGCCGGGAAATCAACCTGCGCTGGATGCCTTCCTCCGCGGTGGCACTGCTGGAGCGCTTGCTCACCAAACCGCATCTTCTTGCCGAGGTGGCGCCCGAGCTCAATGCTGCGGAGCGAGCCGCGTTGCAGCGTCCGGTCGGGCATGGCATGACCATCGCCGATATTGCCCTCATCGATGAATTCGCTGAAGTTCTCGGATCTTTTGCCACCGATGCGGAACGCCACGCCCGGGCGGCACGCGATGCGGCCGAACAAAATCGACTCAGCTATGCCGGAGAAACAATGGAGGCGCTGGGCGTGGGCGGCGGGATCGTGAGTGCAGAGCTGCTGGCCGAACGGATGGGTGGACGCGGGGACGGTACCTCACTAGCCGAGCGTGCCGCCGCGGATCGGACCTGGACCTACGGTCACGTAGTGGTCGATGAAGCCCAGGAGCTCTCCCCCATGCAGTGGGAAATGCTCATTCGGCGTAATCCTTCCCGTTCCATGACGGTGGTCGGTGACCTTGACCAACGCCCGGATGGTTCACCACGAGCCGGCTGGGAGGGGTTGCTGGGCCGCCTAGCTGATCGGGTGCGCGTAGAAGAACTCACGGTGTCCTACCGAACACCGGCCGTTATTTTGGATACTGCCGGGGCGGTGCAGCGCGCGGCCGGGGTCATGGTGCGCCCCGTGCGTGCGGCCCGTACCGAGGGTGGCACCGTGAAGATCGCCGAGCGCTGCGCACCCGGAACTCTTACCACGGGCATTATTAGGGAGACGGCGCAGGTGTGCGAACGCTTGGATGCACGTTACGGGCAGGCCGGTACCCTCGGAGTGATCGTGCCGGAGACTCGAGTAGCTCGGGTAGCGGCCGCTATCGCGACAGCTCCGGAACTGGCCGGATGGACTGTAGACGTCACCGGTCGTGATGTCACGGCCCGGATCCAAGTTCTCACGGCAGTGCAGTCCAAGGGCTTGGAATTTGACGCTGTCGTGCTCGTGGAGCCAAATGAGATTTTGGCCGAGGGACCGGGCAATATTTACGTGGCGATGACGCGCCCCACCCAGCTCCTCCACGTGGTTTCTGAAGGCGCGCTCCCGGCCGGGCTCACCGCGAGCGCCGCCGGTGTTGGTTCCTAAGACCGCGCGCCCCTTGCGCTGCGGTTCAGAGGGCCGTGGGCTTCGGGCTGTCACGTCGCGGCTTCGCGTGCCGTGGTTACGCATACCGTAGTTACGCGTACCGCAGTTCGCAATTATTACCACTATGATTGATTAGTCAATGCTATGAGGCCGCTGTTCGGGTGGGTGAAGGAGTACGAATGACCGTGAAACCTTGGCTGGATATTTATCCGGAGTGGGTGCCTTCCGATATCACGGTGGACGAGGAAACTTTAGAAGAGTCGCTCCTGCGCGCGGCCGCACGCTATCCCAATCGGGTGGCCTTAGATTTCCTCGGGGCAACAACGAGTTACCGTGAACTTGTTGAGCGGTCCTGCCGTGTTGCCACTCTCCTGCGCAGTTTGGGGGTGCAGCGCGGGGATACCGTCGCCGTGGCCTTGCCAAATTGCCCCCAACATATGTATGCCCTGTGGGGTGCGATCCTGACGGGCGCAACCGTCGCGGAGATGAATCCGCTAGCTCCCCAACCAGAATTGCGCCGCCAAATTGCGATGGTTGATGCGCGAGTTGTTATCGCATGGGAGAAGACCATTGCCACGTTGGCACCAGATCCCCACGACCCGCGCCACTATTTCGCGGTGGACCTCTCCCGAGATTTACCGCTGACCTCTCGGATGCTTCTCAAGCTTCCGGTGGCGCAGGCTCGCACCCAGCGTGCTCGCTTGCGCGGGAGTGTTCCGGCTCACGTGGCATCTTTTGATCGGGAGTGGCGGAAAGCGGTTCCTATGGATCTCGCTACCTTCCGTAAACCGCAGGCGGACGACGTGGCGCTGTATATGTTCACCGGGGGTACCACTGGTAAACCGAAAGCGGTAATGCTCACGCACCGGAATTTGGTGTCCAACCGCAAGCAGATCATTGCTTGGGTGCCTTTTGAAGCTGATCATCACGAGGTGATTGCTGGGGTGCTGCCCCTCTTCCATGCATTCGGCTTTACCCTCATGATGATGTGCGGCCTTGATCTGGCTGCGACCGCTATTTTCTTGCCGAATTTCGATATTCAGTCCTTGCTGGCTGCCCAGAAGCGGCGCCCCATCACCGTGCTACCCGGAGTAACACCCATGTTCTCCCGTATTCTTGCCGAGGTGGAAAAGCGGGAATCCGCCGGGGAAAATATTGATCTGTCCTCGATTCGTTTCGGGGTGTCCGGCGCGATGGCGCTGCCGGAGGAGGTGGCGCGCCGCTGGGAAGAACGCACCGGAGGTTTCCTTATTGAGGGGTACGGGATGACGGAATCGTCTCCGGTGGTTTCTGGATCTCCGATGAGCCAGGATCGGCGCCCCTCCACCCTAGGCGTTCCTTTCCCCGGTACCGAGGTACGCATCGCCAATCCCGATAATTTGGCGGAAGATGCCGAGGATGTGGGTGAAATCTTGGTGCGCGGCCCGCAAGTTTTTGCTGGGTACCTGGGTGAAGCAGAGGAAACCGCGCAGGCGCTGTTCGGAGACTGGCTGCGCACCGGTGACTTGGGGCGCTGGGATGGGCCTTTCATCGTTATGGCAGATCGCGCGAAGGAGATGATTAATTCCTCCGGTTTCAATATTTATCCTTCCGAGGTGGAGGATGTCTTGCGAGAAATGCCCGAGATCCGCGACGTGGCAGTTGTGGGGATCCCCGCCGCGGAACGTGGCGAATCCGTGGTAGCAGCTCTCGTTTTAGAGCCGGGGTCCACGGTTGACCTGGCGGCGGTGCGCCGCTGGGCCGAAGGCAAGCTTGCCCATTACGCGATGCCCTCGTCCATTGCTCTTTTTGATGCCCTTCCCACCTCCCAATTAGGGAAGGTAATGCGCCGCTCGGTGCGCGAACAGCTGGATAATTTCGAACTGACGGCCGGGGTGTGGGTGAAAAAAGCCGGCGCAGTTGCCGGAAGCGCCACTGCCGCGGTAGGTGATATGACCCGTGAAACTTTCGAGCGCGTATTGGCCGGGTTGGAGGCCACCTATAATCTGACTGTCGATCAGATTCAAAGCTGGGCCTCCAACGTCACGAAGTCTGCTACGGAAAGTGGCGGTGCGGTACGCCAGTGGGTGGATAAGACTGCCCCCAGCCAGGAAACGATTGCCACTTTCGTGCGTTCTGCCGGGGCTACTTTGGAATCTTTTGCCACCTGGGTAGTACGGTCCAGCCACGACCTAGTTGCAGGTGCCACGCGATCCATGACACCTGCCGTAGGAGATAATGGAACCGGCCGCAATGACCAGACCAATCCTGAGGGAAGCACCGATGGCGCTACTCGCCCAGACACGGAGAACACCGCCGTATCACAAAATAGGGAAAACCCGGAGAACGCTGAAAGTTAGGCCCCTAGCATTGTGTCTCCGCGTGCGGCATAGTTTTCATAACGACGCCGCATAGCACGCTGACCTCCGACGGTGCACAGCATTCACGCAGTTTTCCGCGTATTGCTCCCTCAGGACTGAGGTTTCGAGAAATCCGGCGATTCTGATGCAACCGGAACATCCGGATCCTGGCGGAGATCTGCGATGGCCCGCTCGAAATCGTCAATGGAATCGTAATTTGAGTAGACCGATGCGAACCGAAGGTACGCAACTAGGTCAAGGGCCTTGAGCGGTTCAAGAATGGCGAGGCCTATATCATGCGCATCAATCTGCGAGCTGCCCGAGGAGCGGACTTTCTCTTCCACCTGGGCTCCGAGTAATGCCAGTTGGTCTTCGGTGACCGGACGCCCCTGGCATGCCTTCCCCACCCCGTTAATAATTTTTTGACGTGAGAAAGGTTCGGTAGCACCCGAACGCTTGACGACCACAAGGCTAGCTGTTTCCAGCGTGGAAAAGCGCCGGTGGCAGTTCGGGCATTCACGACGACGGCGAATGGACAGGCCATCATCAGCGGTACGAGAATCAATCACCCGTGAATCAGGGTTGCGACAAAATGGGCAATGCACATTAATCATTCTAAATGGCTCAGCTATAATGCGCCAACCGCATAACTATGGTAGTCCCGTAGGTATCACCCGTACCATCCGGGCGGTCTATGCCCAGCCGGTACCTCAGGACTAATAACCCGGAATCTCAAGCACCTGGCCGGGAACCAGATCATGAGAAGCGAGCCCATTGAGATTGACAATATCCGCCACCCCGGTGGAAATATCCGGAACACCCGGAATGCTGGCGGCAATACTCGCCAAGGTATCCCCGCCTTGCACTGTTACGGTTGCCATTCCTGTTTCCAGGAAAGTGGTCCCTACGATCATGGCAAAACTGGCCAGGAGAAGAGTGACAGCAATGGTCAGCGCAACCCGCACACCCATCCGCACGATTCCATCCAAAGAAGCTGAAGCGGCGCGCGAAGGTACCGACACCTGAGCCGCTACCCGAGTAGTAGATGAGGCTTCCCCTCGAGTAGCTATATGACTAGCGGATCGGGCCGGCGCACCCGCCGCCGATCGCACAACCGGCCGTGGCGCAACGACCACCGGGCGGCGCACCGCACCCAGAGCCGGAGTGTTCCAGCGCCGGCGTGCCCCAGCTACCCGTAGCGCGGTGACCGAAGCTCCCCCGCGAACATCCCCGCGGCGAACTTCTTCCCCGCACGGCTTACTGTGCACGGCCGCGGACTGCTCACCCACTACCCGCAGTTTCGGGTGCCGCCGGCTGGTGTGAGCACGGCTAGTTTCCCGCGTTATCTCCTGGTATGCGACACTCATTTTTCACTCCTCGAACATTCGTTCGCCGAACATCTGTATGTTAGACTAGTACGACAGCAAGGGTTTGTCTAGAACGTTCGTTCGATTCCGTGTGGTTCGGTTACGCTCCGAACCCCGCCGTCGTAGAACTATTCAAACCCGCCCTTACGACAAAAAATTCGGCACGAACGCTCGGGAGTGCATATGGATCATCCTCAGCTCACGGCTCGCCAGGCAGAGATACTGGACGTTGTGATTGACGGAATCGTCACCCACCGTGTCCCGCCAACGGTGCGGGAAATTGGTGAAGAAGTGGGTATGTCCTCCCCTTCTTCAGTGAAATACCAACTCGATGCACTTGAGGAAAAGGGCTACATCTCCCGCAATCCGCGCCGGCCGCGCATGATTGAGCTCACAGACGCCGGGCTCGCCCACGCACGCCGCTCCCGCGGTGATTCCGAGTGGGGAAGCGGGCTACTTCCGGTGGGCGAACCGGACCGAACCAGCTTAGAATCTGACCTCCCGGTAGATATTAGTGAAGCAATTAATGTGCCAGTTGTCGGGAAGATCGCGGCTGGAGCTCCGATTCTGGCTGAAGAGCTCATTGAAGATGTCTTCCCGCTACCGCGCCAATTGACGGGAACTGGTGAGCTTTTCACCCTGAAAGTCCAGGGCGAATCGATGATTGATGCCGCGATTTGCGATGGGGACTGGGTGGTGGTGCGCCGCCAACCCACCGCTGAAAACGGGGAAATCGTTGCCGCCATGATCGACGGCGAGGCCACGGTAAAAGTTCTCCAACGCCGCGATGGCCACGTTACGCTACTTCCTTGTAACCCCGCCTACTCCCCCATTCCCGCTGATGATAGCGAAGTACTCGGGCGCGTCGTTATGGTACTGCGCACCCTCTAGCCAAGCCCGGTTTCGGGTGGCCACCGGAGCGCCACGATTGGTAAACCCGCATACCGAGCAGGGGCGCGTCGTCGTACCACTGCCTGCTGCCCAAGCGGGGTTACCATCCAGGTAAGGCCGCTATTTAACCTGAGCCGCGAGCCGCCCCAGGGCCGCACGCACCACGGCACCGTCGCCCGTTCCCCACATATGCGGAAGGGAGACACGCAAGAACCCACCGTAACGCGCGGTAACAAGCCGCGGATCTAGAATCGCCACCACACCCCGGTCACCCTCACTGCGGATGAGGCGCCCGGCCCCCTGCGCCAGCAATAGAGCAGCATGCGCCGCGGACACTTCCATGAAGCCGTTATATCCGCGCTCGTTAGCCCGGCGTGAACGCGCTTGCACCAGCGCATCGTTGGGGCGCGGGAACGGAATCCGGTCAATGGTCACCAAACGGCACGTCACACCGGGAACATCCACACCCTGCCACAGCGAAAGCGTCCCAAAAAGCGAAGCGTGGGGATCCGCGGCGAAATCTTTGACGAGGGTGGGCAGCTGGTCTTCGCCCTGCGCCAAAATCGGTACATCGAGGTGATCGCGAGCGAAAGCCGCGGCCTCGTTTGCGGCCTTCCGGGAAGTGAAAAGGCACAGCGCCCCGCCCTCCGAAGCCTCGATCAATTCGACGAGTTCACGCAGAGTTTCCTCCCCGTACCCCTCCTTCCCCGGGACGGGTAGGTGGCGCGCAATATAGAGAATGCCCTGCTGATGGTAGGTGAATGGCGATCCGACGTTGATTCCCCGCCACGGTCCCTGGCTCGGATAAGAAAAACCGATCTGACGCGCGGCCAGGTCAAAACGCCCACCGATGGCCAGCGTTGCAGAAGTAAGGATCGCGGGGCGGGCCTCGAAAAGCGTATCCGCCAACGGCGCGGACACATCGAGAGGCGCCGCGCACAGACTCGAACGCCCCTCCAGATCGCGGGAAAGCCACACGACCAAAGCGCCGGCTGCCACCTCCTCACTCACCATGGCGCTTACCATATCGACGCAGGTAGAGAGCCGATGACGTACCACGGCTTTCGTCGCGGCATCTGATTCGGTACTGCCGGGCAAAGCTGCGACGTCGTTCTCCACCAGCTGCAATTCACGCAACAACAGCATGAGAGCGTCCTGCAGGGGCGCGGGAAGGCACGTGAGGCGCCCTTCCTCCAGTTCATCCATAATGGCGACGACGCCGTCACGGGCCCGTTCGATCCCCTCGGCCAAGATTTTTTCGCGGCGCAGCAAGCGCGCCAATCCCGAGATTTCGCCATGCGAGAGCGCAAACGTGAGTTGGCTCGTGACACGGTCGGCAAGATCATGAGCCTCGTCTACAACGAAAGCATCCACGTCGGGGAGTACCGGGGTGCCGGAACTATGCACGCCCAGCATGGCGTGGTTCGTGATAACAATATCCGCCTCGGCGGCTTCGGTGCGCGCCCGCACCGGAAAACACACGTCACGCAGCGGGCACTTCACCCCCACACATTCGGGTTTACTCAAGGACACCTGGCGCCAGGCCCGCTCGGATACCCCGGGGACAAGGTCGTCACGGTCCCCGGTTTCAGTTTCCGCGGCCCATTCACGCAAGCGCTTGACTTCTTCACCGGTTGCGCTCGCGCCATATTCTCCTTCGGCGCGGCTGACAAGCGCATCATCTTCGGGATAACCGCCGTGGACCTTGCGCAAACACACGTAGTTATTCCAGCCTTTGAGCAGGGCAATATGCGGTTCATGACCGGTTACCGCGCTGACGGCCCGCGCCACACGCGGCGCGTCCTGCCCCACGATTTGGCGCTGCAAAGCAAGGGTGGCGGTGGACACGGCCGCACGCTGACCGGTCCGCACCGACCATTCCATGAGCGGGACCAGGTAGCCGATGGATTTCCCAGTTCCCGTCCCGGCTTGAATCAGTACGTGGGAGGAGTCCTCCAGAGCGGTGGCGGTCTCCTCGACCATACGATTCTGTCCCTCGCGGACCGCTCCCCCGAGATCCGCGACCACCAGCTCGAGGATCTCGGTCAGTTCTTTCCTCATGCCCGCATCCTGCTGGACACCTCTGTTTGGATACCCCAGCGGGCGTCGATCTGCCCAGCAATATTGGCGCGTACCCGGGCGTGAATACGAGTGCCGGTTGGCAGATACTCGAGCTCGTCCAAAAGTTCGCCCTCTTCCAGAATCCGCGAGACGAGATCGCCACGCTCGAAAGGAATAATGGCATCAATTTCAATATTGGGGTGGGGCAGTTCTTCTTCGATGCGCGCAAGCAACTCATCGATACCCACCCCGCTATGGGAAGAAACCGCAATAGCGGACGGGTAGCGTGAACGCAGTGCGGTCAGATCTACCGGATCAGCAATATCGGCTTTGGAGAGCACAATAATCTCCGGGATATCACGGGCACCGGGCACATCCACGAGCACGTCATGTACGGCGGTGACCTGGGCGACCGGGTCTGCGTTGGAAGCATCGACCACGTGAAGGAGGACATCTGCCCCGTCCACTTCCTCGAGGGTGGAGCGGAAAGCTTCGACCAGCTGGGTAGGAAGATTACGCACGAATCCCACCGTATCTGAAAGCGTGAATTCGCGCCCTTCCGGGGTAATAGCTTTACGTACAGTCGGGTCGAGAGTGGCGAAGAGGGCATTTTCTACCAGAACATTCGCCCCGGTAAGCCGGTTGAGCAGCGAGGATTTCCCGGCGTTCGTGTAACCAACCACCACCACGGAGGGGATACCGGTACGGCGCCGTTCAGCACGCCGAGTGGAGCGGGCCGGTGCCATCTTTTTGATATCGCGCCGGAGTTTTGCCATGCGTTGGCGGATGCGGCGTCGATCTAATTCCAGCTGAGTTTCACCCGGGCCGCGCGATCCGATTCCTGCACCGCCGGCCACCTGCCCACCGGCCTGACGTGACATCGATTCACCCCAACCGCGCAACCGTGGAAGGAGGTATTCGAGCTGTGCGAGCTCTACCTGAGCTTTGCCCTCCTTCGATTGGGCATGCCGCGCAAAAATGTCGAGGATGAGGGCGGTACGGTCAATAACCTTGACGTTGACGAGATCTTCGAGGGCACGCCGTTGAGAAGGCGCCAGCTCGGTATCAACAATGACGGTATCAGCTTCTTGAGCCTCCACCATCGCGGCTAGTTCTCGGGCTTTTCCCGCCCCGAGGTAGGTGGCGCGGTCAGGAAGCGCGCGGCGTTGGATAACCCCGGCGAGTACCGTGGAGCCGGCAGTATCAGCTAGTGCTGCGAGTTCACGGAGGGATTCTTCGGCCCGGGGACGGTCATCAGCGAAAACTCCCACAAGGATGACTCGTTCCAGGCGAACCTGACGGTATTCAACATCGATACCTTGTTCGCGTTCGATACCGCGGGCTAGGCCTTCCACTTCCTGGAGGCCGATGTAGTCGCGGTGGATGTTATCCGTACTCGCTTGCCATACGGTATCGGCTTGGAGCACCGTGCCGCGGCGGGTAGAGATATCAACATCACCGACGTGGTGCTCATGTTCATGTACTTCGTTGCTAATGGCCACGTTCTCCTTCGTATGGACTCTTATTTTCTCACGTTGCGCCGAAGTTTCCTACCGGTAACTTGGCGCATATGCGTGTTCTACGGCGCTTCCTGCGAGTTTCTTCCTCTCCGTGGCTCGTTTAAGCTGGTGTTATGACTTCGCACTACTTTTCAGAGCATCCGGATACCGCGAGCAATACCCGCACCATGGAGGTAACGATCCGCGGGCGGGACTATTCCGTTACGGTCGACGACGGCGTCTTTTCCGGCAACGGCCTCGATAAAGGAACCGCGGTCCTCTTACGAAAAGTGCCCGAACCGGAGTTGGAGCCAGGTGAAATCGCAGTGGACCTCGGATGCGGCTGGGGGCCGATCACCTTGGCTTTGGCCGCTGAAACTCCTCACGTTATCGGGGTGGATGTGAATGAGCGGGCTCGTGAATTGACGCGTATCAACCTTGAAACCAATGGCTTGCGTGGCGAGGTGCTTACCCCCGGCGAGGCCCTGGAGCGTTTAGGAGAGAAATCAATTCGGTTGCTCTGGTCTAATCCTCCTATCCGGATCGGGAAAACTGCCTTGCATAACTTGCTTGCTACCTGGCTGGGCCGCCTGGCCTCAGATGGCGAAGCCTACCTGGTTGTACAGAAAAATTTGGGTGCGGATTCTCTTGCTACCTGGATAGCGGGCGAGGGCTACCTGTGCGAGAAGATTGGATCCTCCAAGGGATTCCGGGTCCTGCATGTACGCCGGTAGCTATGCGCATTGGCCACTAGGTTCGAAGAAAATACCCCGCTAGTGACACGGGCACTCCTCGCACTCCTCAGTCAAATCCTCGAGGATTCGGGAGGCAAGCTGGACCGGGGTATCCGCATCAGCTTCCAGCCACGTTATACGCGGATCGGCCCGGAACCACGAGCGTTGCCGACGCGCAAGTTTCCGGGTAGCGATACGGATTTCTTCCGTTCCTTCAGAGAGGCTGAGGCTGCCGTCCAGGATCGCCATGGCCTGAGGGTATCCGGTGGCCCGCGATGCGGTAGGGGCTTCTCGCAAGCCGCGGCGCAACAAGTCCGCGGTTTCTTCGAGGAGTCCTTCCCTCATCATCTCATCCACACGTGCGTTGATCGCGGCATGAAGGTCAGTTATTTCGCGGTGGATCGCGAAGATATGTACATCCTCATAGTGCGAGGTGTGGCGCGGGAAACGCGGGGTGTAGGGCTTACCCGTGAGCCGAATAACTTCCAGAGCTCGAATGACCCGGCGTTCATTACGAGTATCGATGGTGGCATACGCCTCCGGATCGCGTTCCTCCAACTCCCGCAAGAGCCGAGGGTAATCGCTGCGGGCTTCTTCCGTAATCACAGCACGCAGCCCGGGATCGGTCCCGGGGAACTGCAATTCATCAAGAAGCGCAGACACATAGAGCCCCGAGCCTCCCACCACCAAGGGGATTTTCCCCGCCGCGGTGATAGAAGCTAGATCCTGCCGAGCATGCTTTTGATAGGCAGCAACCGAAGCTTCTTCCGCGATATCCAGCTCATCAATTTGATGGTGGTGAATTCCATGCCGCTGCGCGAGCGGAAGTTTAGCGGTACCGATATCTAAACCGCGGTACAGCTGCATCGCATCGGCGGAGATGATCTCCACCCTGGATGGCCCACCCAAAAATTCTGCAAGTTCCAGCGATACAGATGTTTTTCCGCTTGCGGTGGGCCCCACGACTGCAATAATCACTCTGCCACCGTACCTTCGGACGCGTAACTGTACCCGCCATCACCCATTTCTTCCGCGGTGCGTTCATCTAGGAGAAGCGCCCGGGCTTGACGCAGCGCCTGTGCGCATTGCTCGGCTGTGAAGCCGCGCCGGGCGAGCATGGCGTACGTGCGCTGAGCTAGCGTTTCCGGTTTCCCGGAAGCGCTGCGCAGCTTCTTCACGGCTAGCTCCACCGCGGAATCAAGTTCAGCATCGGGACTAATTTCCGCGAGCGTTTCTTCGATGAGATCCGCGGCTACGCCTTTGCGGCGCAACTCAGCTGCGATAGCACGCCGGGAAGCATTTTTATCACGCCGACGAACCGCAGCGAGGACACGCGCAAACTTGGCATCGTCAATGTAGCCAGCAACTTCAAATTCGTGGAGTACCCGTTCAGCCACTACCTCCGGCACCTGACGGGTGTGGAGCGCCTGACTGAGCTGATAACGGGAACGGTCCATCATACCTAGCTGGCGATAGACAATATCCCGAGCCCGGCGTAGTTGTTCTTCTTCACTCAAGGATTCAAGGTCACGCACACCTCGGTTCCCTCGCCCATTCCGGGTGCCCCGCTGTGATCGGCTGCGGCCCGGTGATCGCCCAGAGTGCTTGTTGGTATCCGAGTAGTTTGTCACCGTGACCACCTACTTAGAAGTCAACAGTCTCGGTAGCATTCCCACTGCTTTTCGCGGATGAGCTCTGCTTGGTACCCGTGGAACTGGTAGCAGCACCACCGCTACCCGCCTTAGTTTCGGTTTCTCCGGTTTCGGTTCCTTCCGTATCTTCACGCAGTCCGGCCTTGCGGAGAATTTTATCCTCAATTTCATCACGCAAATCCGGATTATCCATAAGGAATTGGCGGGCCTTTTCTTTGCCTTGGCCCAATTGATCACTCTCATACGTGAACCAGGCGCCGGCTTTGCGAATAATATTCAACTCCACACCGACATCGAGAAGGCTTCCCTCCCGGGAAATTCCCTCACCGTAGATGAGGTCAAATTCTGCCTGCTTGAAAGGCGGAGCCATCTTGTTCTTGACGATCTTGACGCGGCAACGATTCCCCACCGGCTCACTACCGTTTTTAAGAGTTTCAATGCGCCGCACGTCCATGCGAACGGAAGCATAGAACTTGAGTGCCTTCCCTCCGGTGGTCGTTTCCGGGTTACCGAACATCACGCCAATTTTTTCACGCAGCTGGTTAATGAAGATAGCGGTGGTTCCCGAAGCCGAGAGTGCACCGGTCATTTTCCGCAGCGCTTGGCTCATGAGGCGTGCCTGTAAGCCAACGTGGGAATCACCCATATCGCCTTCGATTTCCGCCTTGGGAACAAGGGCCGCCACGGAATCGATGACGATAATATCGATCGCGCCAGAGCGGATGAGCATATCGGCAATTTCCAAGCCCTGTTCTCCGGTATCCGGCTGGGAGACAATCAGCGAATCAGTATCAACGCCCAAAGCCCGCGCATAGATCGGATCAAGTGCGTGTTCTGCGTCGATAAACGCAGCGATGCCACCATTGCGCTGCGCGCTGGCAACAGCATGGAGAGCAACCGTGGTTTTACCCGAAGATTCCGGGCCGTAAATTTCTACCACGCGCCCGCGCGGCAATCCGCCAATACCGAGGGCGATATCCAGGGCGATAGATCCGGTAGGAATGACTTCCACCCGGGGACGGACATGATCCCCCAGCCGCATAACGGAGCCCTTACCGAATTGCTTATCAATTTGCGCCAGGGCGGTATCAATTGCCTGTTTGCGATCATCCGCCATGGGGCGCCCGACCGTTTTGGTGCGGGCACTAGCTTTAGCTGCGGCCATATCCCATCCTTACTCACGTTTCCTACAGATCAGGCCTAGGCGAGACACTCCCTCTCCGAGAGGCTCGAGATCACTGTATATCCGGCCTACGACATACTTAGACGCTGCGAAACTCTTGTGGATAACGCTGACGCCTGAGGATCTGTGGATCTGTGGATCTGTGGATCATTCTAGTACGAACGGTTGTTCGGTACCGCATTGAACAGGTGTGTCACCCACTGCATTCACACCTAACTCGCGAATACTGCACGCAACTGCCTACCGCGAGAACGACGTGCGAGCACTACTTCACGAGTACTACTCCCGGTCACTATTCACGGGCCGCGAAATCTTCCGGGCTAAGCCTATGGAGGTAGTGATAGTAATCCGGGAATCCCATCGTGTCGCACACGGCATCCCAGATACGTTGCGGATCTTCCCCAGCTTCAAGGGCTTGGGCCGGGCTACGATCTCCCAGGGCGGAAAGAACGAGATCTTGGGCTGCACTTCTCCCGCGCCCATGCGGGAAAGCACGATCAATATTGAGCCAGAATTCTGATTCACGCACCGGTGGATTATATTCCTTCATGTGTTGTGGGGTCGTGGGTAAGACGCGCCTGGCGAGAAGCGCTCCGACACAGCATAACGGCGCGTATCAAGGAGAGCTGAAGCCACGGAGCTAGCTCTGAGCGCCCCCGCTTCGCGAGCGGTGCGCACCTTGACCGCGCCGTTTGCGACGTGGTGCACAGGGATTACTTTGTAGTGGAGAGTTCCCCACGCATGAGTTCCGCCGGGCTTTCCGGCACGCGCAGGTGGGCCGGGATGCGACCTTCAACCAGGTCAATCCGATCGGCAACCAAGCGCAGCACGTGACTCATGGGTACGTTAAGCGCCCGGCAAATCGAAGCGAGGAGTTCCGAAGAAGCTTCCTTCTGGCCACGTTCGACTTCGGAGAGATATCCGAGAGATACACGTGCATCGGAGGAAACTTCCCGCAGGGTACGCCCTTGCCGTTGCCGGTAAGCCCGTAAAACCTCACCAATCTCTTCGCGAAGGAGAGCGGGTTGGCGCTGTTCAGGACGCACTACGAAATCATTCTTCCGGGTTACGCCGGTACGGGTATCAATTGTCATCACTAACCTCAACGCCTACTTCCTGTTTTTATTCCCCACAGAGCGAAACATCTTCATCGCCTCCGGTGCCAGGCTCGTGGCACGAGGCCATCAAAAGGTTCCACAAATATTAAGCCAGGCGAATCTGAAGATTTACTGGGAGCGAACAGGAGTTAGTCAGGACACAGCCGACTCGGCACCCTGATCGGTTGCGCCGTCGTGCAAAAACGCGTCAAGAAGTTCGACGGCGCCGCGCACCGCCCCGCTCCGTACGTCGCTACGCCCCCCGGCAATATGAAGTTCGCGCGCCATATGCGCCCCGTTCCGCGTGCTCACCGCAATCCATACCGTTCCCGCCGGGTGTCCATCATGCGGGCCGGGCCCGGCTACCCCGGTGGTGGCCATGCCGATATCAGCTCCGGCGACGTCGCATACGCCCTGCGCCATCTGGAGCGCCACGTCCCGATCCACCGGCCCGTGGCTACGTAGACGTTCACGGGATACGCCCAGGATGCTGGCTTTGAGGTCGGTGGCATAGCTGACCACTCCCCCGCGCAGCACCGCGGAAACCCCGGGAATGGTGACGAATTGTGCGGTGAGCAGCCCTCCGGTGAGGGATTCCGCGCAGGCGAGGCTGAGGCCGCGTTCCCGCAAGCGTCTCACGCAAGTTTGCGTAAGCGCGGCGAGCTCCGCCGTGCCAATGGGCTGCGCCGTCGTCATGAGTGCGCCTCGTGGCCGCCACCGCGGGCAATACGCACCGCGTCACCTACATATCCGATCGCGGACCACACCGAAAGTACGAGGGCAACCCCGAGGGTTATCCACCCGAGCCACTGGAAAATATCTCCGCCCGGGTGACCAAGCCACGCGATCCACGGCAGCATGAGGATACCGGCGCCGATGGACTGGGCAAACATCTTGAGTTTGCCGATCCATCCAGCTGCTATGACCTGTTTCGTCACCACGAGCATCCGCACCAGAGTAATGAAAATTTCGCGGGAGATCATGAGGATGGTGACCCACCACCACAACCGGTCATGAAGAGACAGCATAATGAGCGCCGCTGCTATGAGGCCTTTATCAGCGATGGAATCGGCAAGTTTCCCGAAGTTGGTGATGAGGCCCCGCGAACGCGCCAGCTGCCCGTCAAGGCGGTCAGTGAACGCGGCGACGGCGAAAACTACCCACGCCCAGAAACTGCGAGTAGCAGTGGGCTCCCAGAACACCCAGATAAAAACGGGGATGAGGATAATCCGCGTGACCGTCAAAGCATTCGCAATATTGAGGAGGGGCGGCTCGCTCGCCTCCGGAGCGTTCGTGTGAGACATGGCCCTACTTTACCGCCCCGTGAGCTGCCAGGCGTCCTCCCCGGATTCGCCAGCGGGGTCATCGTCGTCATACCAGGTGGGTGCGGTGCTCTCCGGGTCGTGTGCCAGTGGATCTTCGGCGTAGCGGTTTGCGTACCCGGTGCCGGCTCCGGCGCCGTTCGCGCCGTTTGCTGCGCCTGCACCGCTTCCAGCGTAGGCACCGTTAGCGACGTTCCCGGCGTTCCCGCCTTCCGCACCGTGCCCCGTTGCCGCGCCATTCGCTCCAGTTCCCGGCGCACCGGCGCCAGCTCCGGACCCGCCATCACCTGTTTCGTCCTCGTAAATCGAGTCGCGTTCTCCGCGCAGCATAGCGAGGGCATCCTCCACCAGTTCCGGGGCCACCAGCACGTCGCGGGCCTTGGAGCCTTCGGAAGGCCCCACAATCTCGTATTGTTCAAGCAGGTCCATCATCCGCCCCGCCTTGGCGAAGCCAATGCGCAATTTGCGTTGCAACATAGAGGTAGATCCGAATTGGGTGGTGATAACAATTTCCGCGGCCTGGAGCAGAATATCGAGGTCTTCACCGATTTCTTCGCGCTGTTTCTTCTCGCGCCCGGCGGCCTCTACCGTTTCTTGGAAGTCTTCGCGGTACTGGGGGCGCAGCTGCGTTTTCACATGCTCGACAACACGCTCAATTTCCGCCTCGTCCACCCAGGCACCTTGAAGGCGAATCGGCTGGGCACCGCCCGGCATGAAGAGAGCATCACCTTGCCCGATAAGCTTCTCCGCCCCACCTTGATCGAGGATGGTACGCGAATCAGCTAGCGACGAGGTCATAAAGGCTAGGCGGGAAGGAATATTCGCTTTAATGAGACCGGTGACCACGTCCACGGAGGGACGCTGGGTGGCGAGCACCAGGTGAATGCCGGCGGCGCGCGCCAGCTGGGTGATGCGTTGGATGGAGGATTCCACGTCGCGCGGGGCCACCATCATCATGTCAGCCAATTCGTCCACCACGACTAGCAGGTAGGGGTAGGGCTGGAGGGTACGGTGCGGATCATGCGCCTTAACGGTGCCCGCCCGTATCGCCTCGTTGAAATCGGTGATGTTCTTGAAGCGGTAGGACTGCATATCGTCGTAGCGCGCGTCCATCTCCTTGACCACCCATTCCAGCGCCTCGGCGGCCTTCTTCGGGTTGGTGATAATCGGGGTGATGAGATGGGGAATGCCCGCGTAAATCGTCAGCTCCACACGTTTGGGATCCACGAGGATCATCCGCACTTCGTCCGGGGTGCAACGCATGAGCACCGAGGTAATCATCGAGTTGATGAACGATGACTTACCGGCACCGGTGGCGCCCGCCACCAGCAGGTGCGGCATTTTCGCCAGGTTGGTCACCACGAACTGCCCACGCACGTTCTTTCCCACCGCCACGGTGAGGGGATGGTGGTCACGGCGCGCCACGTCGGATGCCAAGACGTCGCCTAGCTGCACCACTTCACGGTCCGCATTGGGAATTTCGATGCCGATCGCGGATTTACCGGGAATGGGGGAAAGAATACGCACATCGGCGCTCGCCACCGCGTAAGCAATATTTTTCGAGAGCTGGGTGATGCGCTCTACCTTGACACCCGGCCCCAATTCAACTTCGTACTGGGTGACCGTCGGGCCGCGCGAAAAGCCTACTACCTGCGCATCCACCCCGAAATCAGTGAAGACCTGGGTAAGCGCAGCCACAACACGATCATTGGCTTCGGTACGTTCGGGATGCACCGCTCCGCGTTTGAGCAGCTCCGGTGAGGGAAGCTCATACAAAATACTCGGGTCGAGGGCCAGTTGCTGAGTGCGGGTGAACGGTGCACCGGTATCGGGTGCGGGCAGATCAGGCACCGTAGCCTCCGCATCCTGGGTCTCAGCCACGCCGCCGGTTTTCTTGGTGCGCACTGTTTTTTTCGGCGACGGCGCCGCCCGGCCCGCCGGCCCGCCGCCCGCCGTAGTCTGCGGCAGCACCGTGGTAGCGCCCTGGGATTGCGCACCGTTGGCGCCATTGGCACCGTCTGCCCAGGCAGCCCCCGCCGCCCCGTCCGCACCATTCCCGCCGTTACTGGAGGCTGGATCGGTAGCGGCGTCGTCGTGCTCAGAAGAAGCCCCGGACAGTGCCGCATCCAAGTAACTGCGCGCGGATTTTTTTCCACGCCGGGACGTGCGCCCGGCGCTGGGGAGCCGGGTGGTGTTCTCCGCCGCGTCAATATCATGCGGGGAATCGTAGGGCACCGAGGCGGAATGCCCGCGGTTGGCGATCTCCTCCCCCGCATCAAGCTGGCGCTGTTCGCGCCGGTCCCGAATAGTCGCGGCGATATCCGCCATCGAGACGTCGGCGATATAGAACCCGGCCCACAGGATAATAATGACGAGGATAGGAACAGCTCCCCACGGGGAGAAAAGCATCTCGAGGACACCCCCGCTGAGCCACCCGATCAGGCCGCCGGCGTTTTCTACGTCCGCGAAGTGGTCGGCTGGGCTACGCGGCTGTTTTACCACATGAATAATGCCGGCCAGGCACACCACAATAATCAACACACCCAGCAGTACCCGCCGGTGTTCATTCCCGCGCGCCGGGACCACCAGCCTGATAGCGAGGGCCAAGAAGACGGCAGGAAGAAGAACGGAGAGCAGCCCGAAGATACCGGCGGTGGCGTGGTGAATAACCCCGCCAAGCACTCCGGAAATATTGAACCATTCGCGCAGTGCCACAATAACCGCGAGACCGAGGAACGTCGCCACGAGGGCGTTGCGCACATTGCCCGTCAGCTGGCGCCCCTCCGCCCGCTCCGTGGCCGCCCCGTTTGCGGGCGTGGCGGAGCGTCGGGACGGGCGGCGCGCGGGCGCCGTCGTCTCTTTCTCGGTTTTTTTGACACGTCGCTGAAACTTCACATCAAAAGCCTAGCCTTTGTGCAAAAAGTTGCCCCTCCCGGCGCGCCGCGTGCGAGGGGGACTACACCTCTACGACGGTCGGAATAATCATGGGCGAACGGCGCAGTTTACGGGAAACCCAGCGTCCCACCACACGCCGCATGGCCTGCTGCATCCCGTAGCTATCCGAACCCTTCGCCACGGCTTCTTCCAGGGCCCGCGTGACTTCCGGAGTGATGCTGTCAAAGACAGTTTCATCTTCAGCCATAGCGCGCGCCTGGAGGTGCGGGCCGGTAACGATACGCCGCGCATTGGTATCCACCACCGCGAAAATAGCAATAAAGCCTTCGTTGGAGAGGATCTGACGGTCCTTGAGTTCAGATTCGGTAATATCCCCGACCGAGGAGCCGTCTACGTAAATATTCTGGAAAGGCACCGAGCCGACGAGGCGAACTTCGCCGTCGATCATATCGATAACCGAACCGTTTTCCGCCAGGATCACATTATCGGCAGGAACCCCGGTTTTCACCGCGACGCCAGCGTTCGCGACCTGGTGGCGCACCTCCCCGTGAATGGGCATGGCGTAGGCCGGTTGCAATATGTTGTAGCAGTAGAGCAATTCGCCCTGGGCAGCGTGCCCGGATACGTGCACCCGCGCATTGCCCTGGTGGATCACATTCGCGCCGAGCTTGATGAGCCCGTTGATCACCCGGAACACCGAATTTTCGTTTCCGGGAATGAGTGAGGAGGCCAGCAGCACCGTATCCCCGGGATTAATCGCCACCTTGGGATGGGAACGATTCGCGATGCGGGAAAGCACCGCCATGGGTTCACCCTGCGAGCCGGTCGACATGTAGATGCGGCGGTTTTCGGGCAGATCCTTCATGTTCTTGAGATCGACGACGGTGCCTTCTGGCACGTCCAAATACCCCAGTTCCTCCGCGATCTTCATATTGCGCACCATGGAGCGGCCCACGAAGGCGACCTTACGACCGTTCTGAGCCGCGGCGTTGAGGACCTGCTGGACCCGGTGCACGTGCGAGGCAAAAGAGGCAACGACGATCTGCCCGGTAGCCCCGCCGATCACCGAATCAATCACCGGCTGAATTTCCGATTCGGAATGCACAAAACCGGGAATTTCGGCATTGGTGGAATCGCACATGAAGAGGTCTACGCCTTCATCCCCGGCCGCCGCGAAAGCACGCAGGTCGGTGAGGCGCCCGTCCAGCGGAAGCTGATCCATCTTGAAATCACCGGTGATGAGAATATTGCCCTCCGGGGTGCGGATGAAGAGGGCCAGTGCATCCGGAATGGAATGGTTGACGGCGATGAACTCAAATTCCATGCCCGCGATGCTCATAGAATCCCCTTCGGCCACCACGGTAACATTCGGGGAGATGTGGTGCTCCTGGAGTTTCGCCTCCACAAAAGCAATGGTCAATTGGGAGCCGATTACCGGGATATCCGGGCGCATTTTCAGCAGATACGGCACCGCCCCGATATGGTCCTCATGCCCGTGAGTGAGCACGATGGCGGCAATATCCTCGAGGCGATCTTCCAGATAGTCAAGATTCGGGAGAATAAGATCAACACCGGGTTGGGCTTCTTCGGGGAACAGCACGCCACAATCGGCAACCACCAGTTTTCCCTGGTATTCAAGAACGTTGCAATTGCGGCCAACTTCACCAAGCCCACCTAGGGGAACAATACGAACGGCATTCCGCAGCGGTGGTACAGATTTCTTCACTTCATCACTCACCCCTGTATTCTCTCACGAAGCGGGGCGCTTCCATAGGTGCTTCGTGCCCGGGCTTAAAACTGGCGGCTAGGTACCCGTGAAGTCGCGGGCACCGCGTGCGTCACCAATGAGCACCGCGTGCATCACCGGGGCACACCGTGCCCGCACCAGCAGGGTTAGCTAGCTGGGAGAAGCCCCTCGGCGCGCAGCGCTTCCGCCAATTCGGCGATTTGCGCCGTAGATGCCCCTACCAAGGGCAGACGCAGAGTAGCCGAGGGGATAATCCCGAGAAGTTTGAGTGCTTCTTTCGCCATAACGGCCCCCTGCCCGCTTCCCATAATCGCGGAAATAATTTGGCGTTGCGCGGCGGCTTCCCGGCGAGCAGCCGGCAGATCTCCGGCATCAACTTGTTCTACCAGGGCCCGCAAGCGCGCCGCAATAACATGCCCGGCCACCGAAATCACCCCGGAGGCCCCGTGCGCGAGCCAGGCGAAATTGAGGGCATCGTCGCCCGAGTAATATTCCAAGCCGGTACGTGCCATTTTGACGAAACCTGCCGCCACGTCCCCGGTGGCATCTTTCACGGCGCGGATGCGAGGGTGCTCAGCCAGGCGCAACAGCGTATCCAGTTCGAGCCGTACCCCGGTACGCCCCGGGATATCGTAAACCATCACGGGCAGATCCGTGGCTTCTGTCACGTTCACAATATGTTGGTAGACGCCTTCTTGGGAGGGCCGGTTGTAATACGGGGCGACGACGAGCAGCCCCTGCGCCCCACTCTTCTCGGCGCCGCGGGCAATGCGCACCGCGTGAGCGGTGTCATTGGAACCGGCACCGGCGATCACCATGGCGCGGTTACCCACCGCCGCGCACACTTCCCGCACCAGGACATCTTTTTCCGGCTGGTGCGTGGTGGGAGATTCTCCGGTGGTGCCAGATAGGAGCAGGGAATCACAGCCCTGATCCACGAGGGTGGTGGCCAGCGCCACCGCGGCATCAACATCCAAGGACCCGTCGGCGTGGAAAGGTGTCACCATAGCGACGCTAACGGATCCGAAACTACGTGAAGGCAAAGTGTGCTCGTCCATGGGCTCAGCCTATCGTTCCCAGCTCATGTACCGCTCTAATCCCACCTGCACGCCCGGATGCTGGTCAATGCCGCGGATGGCCAGAAGCACCCCGGGCATAAAAGACTCACGGGTGAACGAGTCTTGGCGCAAAGTGAGCTGTTCCCCCGGATTTCCCAGCAGCACAGTTTCGTGGGCATTCAGGCCCCGGAGGCGGACCGCGTGCACCGGGATGCCGGCAATTTTCTCCCCGCGAGCGGGTGCAGGCCCGACGGTGGCATCGGGAGCCGGGGCGCATCCGGCTGCAGCCCGGGCCGCCGCGATTTTCTCCGCGGTGGCGCGCGCCGTTCCCGAGGGAGCATCAACTTTATCGGGATGGTGCATTTCCACCACTTCGACGGATTCGAAATACGGGGCGGCCATTTCCGCGAACATCATGGTGAGCACGGCACTCAAACCAAAATTCGGGGCAATAAGCACATGGCGCCCCGTCTCCTTGGCCACCGTCTCGATGCGCGCAATCTTTTCCGGGGTCCATCCCGTGGCCCCGACGACGGCGTGACAGCCATTGGTCAGCAAAGCCCGCACGGTATCTTCCGTGGCATCGGGAACGGTGAAATCAACTCCCACGGTGGCACCCGCCAGGGTCCGGGCGTTGATGGGATCGTCCTTGGTGATCCGGGCGGTCAGGTTCATATCGGGAGCATCGGTAACGGCGGTGCACACGGTGCTACCCATCCGTCCCGCCGCGCCGATTACAGCTACGTTGATAGTCATACCGTCCATGCTACGTGGCCTGGATAGACTAGGTGCTATGAGTTTTGGATATGAGCACAGCTCGGAACGTTACGATGCCCACGGTGGGCGCGACTACCGGGGCACCCGGGGCCCGCGCGAAGGCCGAGATCGCCAATTTGACCGCCGGAATAGGCGAGGCGGGGGGCCGCGGGAACGGCGTGAATTTGTGCGGGTCGAGGGAGACGACGTCGATCTTATCGACCGTCTCCACGAACTGGACGGACGTAACTACCCGGCCTACAAGTCCGTTATCGGTGATTATGACTACGGCATGTACACGGTCCATATTGATCGGGTGCAATCCGATCCCTACGCCCCGCCCTCCTCGTTGCGGGTGACCGCCGATCCGGCGAAGGTGGGGATTCCCGCTGACCTTCTCACCACCCCGGAACAGCGCCTGGCTGTTGCTGATTTCCTGGCCCGTACTTTTGCGGAGCGCGCCCGCCATTCTCGCGATATTTCCATCGCGAAAGTGGGGCAAGAGATTTTGGAGCGTTCGAGCGCGACTGTTTTCGCCAATCACGTGGAACTACGTTTCCAATGTCATTTCCCGGCTCAGGGGCGCACCATCCTCGGGCACGCCATGGCGCAAACCGCAGATGAGTACCTTCCCGAGATTATCGAAGCCACGCTCAATTTCTCCTCCGAAGGGGAAGAATTCGCTGCTCACCGGGCCGCATTACGCAGGCACGTGGAAGCCTATGAGGATTATCTCGCTCTCCAGGCAGTGGTTCGGGAGCGCGGTTGGATTGGTTTTATTAACGACGGCGCGGTGCTGGTGCGCCGCTCAGGAATTTCCGATCTTCCTTTGACAGACGCCATCGCCTTCTCCAGCCCCGAGAACTTGCGTGAAAGTGTGCATCTCCCCCATGCCGGTGAGGTGACCGGTATGCCGATTATCCCGGGTATCACGGTGATCGTCGGCGGGGGCTACCACGGTAAATCCACGCTGCTCTCCGCTCTCGAGCGCAGCGTCTATCCGCATATCCCCGGGGACGGCCGCGAACTGGTGGCCCTGGATCCCAGCGCGATGAAAGTGCGTGCTGCCGATGGGCGCTGGGTGACTGGCGTGGATGTCTCGGCTTTCATTAATTCCCTGCCCGATGGCACGGACACCACCGATTTTTCTACCGAAAACGCGTCGGGTTCCACGTCGCAGGCCGCCGCTATTTCCGAGTCCATCGAAGCAGGTTCGCGGGTCTTGCTTATTGATGAGGACACGTCGGCTACTAATCTCATGATTCGTGATGAGCGGATGCGCGAGCTGGTTCCTGCCACTCAGGAACCTATTACACCTTTTGTGGATCGGGTGGCCGGTATGGCGCGCGCCGGTATTTCCACCATTATGGTCATGGGTGGCTCGGGCGATTATTTAGATGCCGCGGATCGGGTGCTTCTCATGGACCACTATGTGTGCCACGATGTTACGGAACAGGCCCGTAAGGTAGCGGCAGCACACCCGCGGGAACGCAATGATATTGCTGAGTTTACACACCCGGCACCGCGCTATCCGCTCCCGCTCAAAGCCCACGGGGTGAAGGCGAAAACGAAATCGCGCGGGGTGGATCTTATTTCTCTGGACCGCGCGGATATTGATGTCAGTGATGTGCCCCAGATTGTGGATCCGGGTCAGACCGCCGCGATTGCCTGGGCGATTCGCTCCCTGACCGACCCCACCCGCGCTCTATGCCTGCGGGGCAAATACAGCGTCCCGGAGGGTATAGAGCGCCTCGAAGAAGCGATCGCTACGCACGGTCTGGATGCCCTGGGTGCCGGTGAGAAACCAGCTTTCCTGGTACGGCCGCGCGCGGTGGATATCGCCGCGGCGCTTAACCGTTACCGCACCCTCAAGGTGGTGCACGCACCGGTGGACGATCCGACCTCGGACGGGGCGGAGGATGCAGAAAACGCTCAAGATACCGTCGCCACGGAGGTCGCGCCGTCGGCCGAAAGCGCACCGTCCGCACCGTCGGCCGAAAGCGCCCGCTAGTTCTCCGGTCCGACCGTTACACACGAACGCTGGCCTGCCGCAATACGGCGGGCCAGCTCGTTTATATCGGCGGCGCGCACGGCGCGGGCCCGGCGCAGGTGTTCCTCATGCGAAATGAGGCTGCCGCGCACCAGCTCGGAGGTGCCGAGCCGGGTCATGGCGGTGCCCACTCGTTCGGCGTCGAATACAATATCGGCACGCAGGCGCCGGAAGGCGGATTCCGTTTCTTCTTCGCTTACGCCGTCGCGGGCGAGGCGATCCAATTCGGTCATCATGAGCTCGCGTACGGTGCCCACATTATGCGGGGCGCAGCCTGCCGCTAGGCAGAACATCCCACCTTCGCGATAGCTGACCGGGAAGGAATAAGTCGAGTAGGCCAGGGCGCGCCGCTCGCGAATTTCCTGGAAAAGCCGCGAGGAAGTTCCCCCGCCCAGAATCGCATTGAGGGCGAGCAAAGTGGGCAGGTCCTCACTGGTCAAGCTCACCCCCGGCATCCCCACGATAACCGCCGCCTGCTCCACTTCCTTCGGAACGTGCAGCTCGCGCGCTTCCTGGTAGACGATAGGCGGGGCGATACGGCGCGGGTGCGCATCGCGCTCCGTGCTCAAATCCCAGCCCCCGTCACTCAGCGCGCGCACCGCCAGCTCGCATAGTTTGTCATGGTCGACGGCGCCCGCGGCAACCACCACCACTTCATCAGGATGGTAGACCCCGTGGTAGTGCTCGAGAAGCGCCTCGTGTTGCAATGCCCGCACCGTCTGCGCCGTTCCCCCGACGGGGCGCGCCAGCGGGTGATCCCCAAAGACAAGCTGCGGGATTTTTTCCATGGCGGTATCGGTGGCGTCGTCAGTGTACATGGCGAGCTCTTCGAGGATAACGCCGCGTTCCACCGCAAAGTCTTCGGCACTGAGGGTCGCGCTGGTGAGCATATCGGCGAGGATATCAATAGCCTGGGGCAGGTCCTCGTCAAAAATATGACCGTGATAGTGGGTGTATTGCTTCGAGGTAGCCGCGTTGAATCCCCCGCCCAGGTAGTCCGTTTCTCGCGAAATATCGAGGGAGCTGCGCCGCTTCGTGCCTTTGAACAGCAGATGCTCGAGGAAATGGGTGGATCCTTGGGTCGCCGCCACTTCGTCGCGAGACCCGGCGCCCACCCACATGCTGACGTAGGTGGAGTGAATATGGGGCAGGCGGTAGCTGAGGACACGGAGCCCGCCGGGGAGGACGGTGCGGCGCAGAAGTGCGCCGTCGTCGTCAATACTGAGACTTGCGCCCGTATCAAGCGGAAGGGGCAGTTCGCTATACAACATGGGAATACTTTCCTGGATAGTTACGCAAACTCCCCGAACGTCCGGAAACATTCGGGGAGCTCACTGTACCTTAGCGCCCGTAGGCGCGGGTTTTAGTCTTCGTCCGTGTGAACGGTGCGACGACGCCGCCGCGAACCGCGACTTCCACGCGAACCGCGACTCGAGCTGGAATCAGCATCGGAATCGTCGGCCGAAGGTGCGCTGGGCGCCGAGGACTCGCTGCGCCGGCGCGAACGGGAACGTGCCCGGTTCTGCCGCGGGGCGCTCTCCTCCGCGTCATCGTGTTCGCCCTGCTCGGTAGTTTCGGTTTCGGCGTTTGCTTCGCCTTCCGGAACGACCGCTTCCAGGGAGATCTTGCCGCGATCATCGATTTCACCGATTTCAACCTCGACCTTATCGCCCACGTTGAGGACATCTTCCACGTTCTCCACGCGCTTGCCGCCCACGAGGCGGCGAATCTGGGAAATGTGGAGGAGGCCATCACGGCCCGGGGTAAGGGAGATAAACGCACCGAAGGTGGTGGTCTTGACCACGGTACCCACGTAGCGTTCACCCACTTCGGGAAGCTGCGGGTTGGCGATGGAATTGACGGTGTCACGAGCGGCTTCCGCGGAGACGCCGTCGGAAGCGCCGATGAAGACGGTGCCGTCATCTTCGATAGTGATTTCCGCGCCGGTGTCTTCCTGGATCTGGTTGATCATCTTGCCCTTGGGGCCGATGACCTCACCGATCTTGTCCACCGGAATCTTCACCGTGAGGATGCGAGGGGCGGTGGGCGCCATCTCATCGGGACCGTCAATGGCCTGGTTCATGAGATCGAGAATGGCCAGGCGGGCATCACGGGCCTGGGAAAGCGCCGCGGAAAGAACTTCCGCGGGGATGCCGTCCAGTTTGGTGTCCAGCTGGAGCGCGGTCACATACTCGCGGGTACCGGCCACCTTGAAGTCCATATCGCCCAGGGCGTCTTCCGCACCGAGGATATCGGTGAGGGTCACGTACTTGGTTTCCCCGTCGATCTGGGCGGAGATAAGGCCCATGGCGATGCCGGCAACCGGGGCCTTGAGCGGCACCCCGGCATTGAGCAAGGACATGGTCGAGGCGCATACGGAACCCATGGACGAGGAGCCGTTCGAGCCCATCGTCTCAGAGACCTGGCGGATGGCGTAGGGGAATTCTTCCCGGCTGGGCAGCTGGGATTCCAGGGCCATTTCGGCCAGGTGCCCGTGCCCGATTTCGCGGCGCTTGGGGCTGCCCACACGCCCGGTTTCCCCGGTGCAGTAAGGCGGGAAGTTGTAGTGGTGGATGTAGCGCTTGTGGGTAATCGGGGAAAGATTATCCAGCGGCTGCTCCATCTTGAGCATATTGAGAGTGGTCACCCCGAGGATCTGCGTTTCGCCACGCTGGAAGATCGCCGAGCCGTGCACGCGCGGCAGCACGCCGGCCTGCGCGGAAATCGAGCGAATATCGGTGGGGCGGCGCCCGTCCATACGCACGTTTTCGGTGAGGACGTGGCGGCGCATAACTTCCTTGAAGTGGTCATTGACCGCAGCAGCGAGGCACGGACCGTCTTCTTCCAGGTCGAACTGGGCATCGGCGGGCACCGTCAGTTCGGAAACGATCTGATCGGTGAGGTCGTTGAGAGCGGTATCGCGCTCCACCTTGTCCACAATTCCGAGGATGGTGTTGAAACGATCCCCGAGTGCATTCCCGACGGCCTCAAATTGGGCATCGGTGTAATTCGGGAAGAAGGGGTAGTCCGCGGTGGGCTTCCCGCATTCTTCGATGAGGGTGCGCTGCGCTTCGCAGAGGGTGCGGATAACACCCTTGGCGGCTTCCAGACCCTGGGTAATAACCTCTTCGGTGGGGGCGATGCCACCGGCGGCCACATTAGCTTCCGTTTGTTCGGGAGCTTGGGCCTCCACCATGGTGATGGCGACGTCATCCCCAACAATGCGCCCGGCAATATCCATGGAGAAGGTGGCGCGCGCCATTTCCGACCAGCGCGGGAAGGCGATCCACTGCCCGTCCACGAGGGACACGCGAGTGCCGCCGACCGGCCCGGCGAAGGGCAGATCCGTCAGCGAGGTGGACAGGGAAGCGGCGTTAATCGCGAGGACGTCGTAAGCATCATCCGGATGGATTGAGAGGACTGTTTCCACGATCTGCACTTCGTTACGCATGCCCTTGGTGAAGAGCGGGCGCAGGGGGCGGTCGATAAGGCGGGCAGCCAGAATGGCGTCCGTACCGGGCCGACCTTCGCGACGGAAGAAGGAGCCGGGAATTTTACCGGCCGCGTAGGATCGCTCTTCTACGTCCACCGTCAGCGGGAAGAAATCAAAATGTTCCTTCGGGCTTTTCGAGGCGGTGGTTGCGGAGAAAACGGTGGTTTCCCCGTCCAGGTAGGCCAGGGCAGCGCCGTTAGCCTGTTGGGCAAGCAGCCCGGTTTCAAAACGAATGGTACGTGTTCCAAAGGAACCGTTATCAACAACGGCTTCCACACTATGAATATTGGGACCCTCCACGGGACCTCCTTTTATTTCGGCCGCGAGGCGGCCATCAGTGGTAATTCACGAAAACGGGCCTTGCGTTCCCGCCTTCGTCAACCATCACCGAAGACCACGTTCGCGGTACTCCACATATTGGGGTGCGCAGGCGCGCCACACCCTGTCTATCGTAGTGCCCGAGCAAGCAGCTGAGCGCCGCGCGCGGTTCACTTGCGGCGATGCTGAGCAGCTTCTCACGCCTGCGGGCATACGGAAAGCGGCCCGGGATGAAACCCGAGCCGCTTTAAGTACTTATCGACGCAAGCCGAGACGTGCGATCAGCGACCGGTACCGCTCGATATCTTCCTCAGCGAGGTAGCTGAGAAGGCGGCGGCGCTGGCCGATAAGAAGCATAAGACCACGACGCGAATGGTGGTCGTGGATGTGCGAGCGGAAGTGCTCCGTCAGCTGTGAAATACGAGCCGAGAGCAGGGCCACCTGCACTTCGGGGGAACCGGTATCGCCCTCATGCGTGGCGTATTCGGCAATGATCTTCTGCTTTTCTTCAGGCTTGAGGGCCATGCGATTCTCCTTAGTTTCCGTTGCACGGAGCTCCGGGGCATGTTCTCCCAGGCATGACGCTACCGTGGCCGATGTAAACGGCCTGAAAATTCTAGCACACGGCGACGACGCCCCGCACTGGCGTATCCGCCAGTGCGGGTGTGGCCTTCCCCGCTTTCTCTTGGCCGGTCGATGGCAGGTAGCTAGGAGCGATCGACGAAACCGCTGAGCGCCATATTGACGAGGGAGACCACAATCCCACCGAAGAGGGCCGCCCAGAAGCTGCCCACAACCAGGTGCACCGCCAAGCTCTGGGAGGCCCAGGCGGTGAGCGAGATCATCGCCGCGTTGACCACGAGGGAGAAGAGCCCGAGGGTGAGGATATAGAGCGGGAAGGAAAGGAATTTCAGGATCGGGCGGATAACCGCGTTAAGGATGGCAAGAATGAGGCCGGCCACCACGAACCATCCAATGAGACGGAGGGTATCGGGGGCCTCCCCCACCATTGCCAGACCGGGGATCAAGAGCGTGGCCACCCACAGCGCAAGAGCATTAATGGCGACGCGAAGAGCGAATGTACTCATGCACCTACCCTAGCGAATGCTGCACGCCGTTTCCCGACCGTGCTGATGATGCGGCCGGTCATGAGGCCTGCACTGACCCGGGTGGGACACGTCCGGCGGGCGGAACACCCAGTCGGTCTGCGGTTTCCAAAACGTCCATGTCGATCCGAGTCAACAATTCATCAACCGAACCGAATGTGAGCATGGGGCGGATACGGGAAACGAAATCGATACTGATGGGTTCTCCGTAGAGGTTGAGATCGCTACGCCCGAGTACGTGGGCTTCCACGGTGCGTTCCTGGCCCTCGAATTGAGGATTGGTGCCCACCGAGATGGCCGCCGGGAGATATTCTTCGGCGGTACCACCTGGAATATGGCGCACCAGCCACCCGGCGTACACGCCATCCGCGGGAACTTCGCCCAAATCATCCCCGCTGAGATTGGCGGTGGGGAACCCCAATTCGCGCCCGCGCCGTGCCCCGTGTACCACGGTGCCGTGAATACGGTGCGGGCGCCCCAGGATCTGCGCGGCGCTAGCGACATCACCGGTAGCAAGCGCGGCGCGCACCCGAGTAGAGGACCACCGTTCCCCCTCGGCGTCACAGCGGTCTCCTACGATTTCCACACCGAAACCCAGCTCGGTACCGAAGCGGCGCAGCACCGCCTCATCCCCGGTATTCCCCGCCCCGAAGCGGGCATCGTGCCCAACCACCACGAAACCGGCCCGGAGTTGGCCCACAAGCTGATCCCGCACAAATTCCGCGGCGGTGGCGCGGGCGTAGGCCGCGTCGTAATGCTGGAGATAGAGCGCATCCACTCCCAGCGTTTCAATGCGGTTAATACGATCTTGCAGGCTCATAACGAGGCGAATATGCGCCTCGGGGCGGTGGACGGTGGCCGGATGGGGATCAAACGTGAGAACAATAACGGGCCAACCGAGTTCCCGGCCAATATCAACCGCGCGGGTGAGAACGGCGCGGTGCCCACGGTGGACGCCGTCGTATACCCCGAAGGTCACCACGCTCCGGTCAAAATCCGGCGAAATATCTAAGGGAGATGTCCAAATCTGCACGTTCTCCAGGGTAGCTTATCCCCACCGTTATCCCACGTGCGCAAAAACCAAAATTTTTTGCGCGCGCGGGCTTGACATTTTTCCGTCATGGCGCAGGGCCGTTCGTGCCCCGTATACCCCAAAATCCCGGTGATTTTCCAGATAAACTGGTACGCGAAGAAAGCGTGCGCAGCGTCGGGCAGCCAGGTTACGGTGCCCCGGGCCTGCGCGCAGAACAGCTGTGGCGATGGGAGGCACCAATGGCACGATTTGTGAGCGCCGGTGAAGCGCTTGTGGACATTATTATCCGTGAGGGAGAGACCGGACCGGGCACTGAGGTCGTGGGCGGTTCACTTCTCAATGTGGCATCCGGTGTCTCCCGACTCGGCCAGCACGTGGAGCTCGCTACCTGGTTCGGACGTGATGAGCGCGGGGAACGAATCGCTGCGCAGGCAGCCGCCATGGGTGTGGAGATTGTCCCCGGGTCCGACGGCGCCAGTCGCACCACCACCGCGAGCGCTTTCCTCGACGCGGAGGGCCGGGCGCGTTATGAGTTCGACGTCGAATCGGACCTCCCCGAGATTCCGGACCCGGATACGGTGGGGCACCTGCACTGTGGTTCGTACTCTGCGGTGGTGGGCACCTCGAGCAAGAAGATTTTGCGCGCCGTCAAGCGCCAGGCCCTCACCGGCACAGTTTCTTATGATCCGAATGCCCGCCCGGATCTGATGGGTTCTCCCGAAAAGGTGCGGGAGAGCATTGAGGAACTGGTGGCACTGTGCGATGTGGTCAAGGCCTCTGATGAGGACCTCGAATGGCTCTACCCCGGTGAGCCGGTGGAGCGGATTATGCGCCGGTGGGTTACCTCCGGGCCTGGCATGGTGGTGGTCACCCGCGGGCCGTGGGGTGCTTATGTCAAGCTAGCCGGGGAACGCGATATGCTCGTCGTCGATCCGCTTAATGTGGAGCTGGGAGACACGGTAGGTGCCGGTGATTCCTTCATGGCCGGGATGCTGGCCGGGCTCTTGGAGGCCGGGCTCCTCGGCTCGGTGGAAGCCAAGCAGCGCCTGCGCGCAGCCCATTTCTCTGACGTACGCCCCGCCCTGCACCAGGCGGTTATTACGGCGGGGCTGACCGTCAGCCACGACGGTGCGTACTCCCCCACTCCCGCGGAGGTGGACACCGTCCGCACCGGCGATCCGGCGCTACGTTAAGTATTATTTTGGAAGGAAAATAAATGACACTCCCCTTCGTTGTTGGGGCGTATGCTTCGCTCCCCGAACCTGCCTCGCAGCCCGACTACTATCATCTGCTGGCGGAGCAGGAATGGATCTCCGGAATCGAGATTCCTTTCCCCGGAGTCCTGGCCAGCGATGCCAAGACTATTGCGGATGTGATCGCCCCGCACTGGACACTTAACACAATTACCGCGATTCCCGGCACCATGCAGAACGTCGGCAAAAACCCGGCTTTCGGACTGGCCTCCCCCGACGAGGAGGGCCGCGCGGCCGCTCTCGCTTTCACCCGCGAGATTCGCGACGCCGTTGCCTCCCTCTCTCAGCTCAGCGGCCGCCCCGTCATCACGAAGGTGCAGCTCCATTCAGCCCCCACAAAGCAGGCCGACGGCGCAGCTTTCCGCGCCTCCCTTGCCGAGCTATCGGAGTGGGATTGGTCCGGGGCAGTTCCGGTGATTGAGCATTGTGACCGCTATATTGAAGGTCAAGCTCCGGAAAAGGGCTTCCTTGCTCTCGAGGAAGAAATCGCCATCTGCCAAGAGCTGGGCCTGGGTATCCACATTAACTGGGGCCGCTCCGCACTCGAGGAACGTAGCGCGGATACTGCTTTCGCCCATATCGAGGCGTGCGGACAGGCGGGGGTACTTGCAGGTCTCATGTTCTCCGGGGCGGGCCCGGCAGAAACCCAGTACGGCTACTCCTGGATTGATGGGCATCTCCCCTCGCAGACCGATGAACCAACATCGATTATGACGGCGGGAGAAATCACCCGCTGTGCCACCGCCGCTCGTGAGGGCGGGGCGCAGTACCTAGGTGCTAAGATCTGCGTGCCGGCCAATGCTTCCTTGCCCGAGCGCGTGGCCATGCTTGAGCATATTCACCGTGCCGCGGTAGCGAACTAGCCGCACATTACCGCTAGCGCATGCATCACCCCGCGCCGGTCACCTTCACGGTGCCGGCGCGGGAATTTTTATGCGTCTACACGCCGAGAGGGAATACTGTGGCCGGCCGGAAAGTATCCCCGTGCCGGTGCACAACCGCAACAAGGTCATCATCGCGCAGCAGGGCAACGGTGCCAGCTTCACTTCCCACACCGGGGGTATCTGCCTGCGCCATTCCTCGAGCGAGCCCGTCCTCCGGTGCCATTACTCCGGCAGAAGTCACTTCTCTCCCCCGCACTTTGAGGAACTGGCCGTGACGCACAGATTCGGCTTCAGATGGGTCAATCTGTGCTGTTGGCAGCGCACGAGCGGCCACCTGTGCCAGCGGGATGACCGGGAGCTGTGCCCCGTTCTCCACCAGTTGCGCCAATTCCGCTATGCTCACCGCTTCGTCTTGGCTGAAGCCACCTACGCGGGTGCGTCGCAACGAGCTCATAAGGGCCGCGCATCCCAGCGCTATCCCGGTATCGCGGGCTAGGGCGCGGACGTACGTACCCGAGGAGCAGCTCACTTCCACATCAACATCCGCAACCGATAGCGGTGCTTCTTCGGCTTCGACCTGATGCGCACCATCCCCCAGAGCCGCGCCATCCGGTACCACCACGTTATCGGTCTCCACGTGGCGCCAACGGAGCTCCCCGCTACGCTCCAGCCGCGCGATATGAACCGGCACCGCATCGAGCACCACCTCCTGGCCAGCTCGAGCCAGGTCATAGGCCCGCTTGCCGGCGATCTTCTTGGCCGAATACGCCGAGGGCACCTGGGAGATGTCACCTTGTAGGGAGGAGAGGGCAGCGTCAAGCTGCGCCGTCGTTCCAGAAAAACCTGGAGCGGACGTGACGGTACCGGTGCAGTCCTCGGTATCGGAGCCGATGCCGAGTGTAAACGTGGCCCGGTAGTCTTTATCGGCTCCGCTCAGGTAGGTGAGGAGCCGGGTACCTGCGCCGATGCCCACCACAAGCACCCCGGTGGCCATCGGGTCGAGAGTGCCGGCATGCCCCACTTTGCGGGTGGCGCATAAACGACGCAGCGCGGCAACGACATCGTGGGAGGTCACTCCGGCGGGTTTATCAATAATCAGAACGCCGCTCGGCGCCGGATACTGCGCGCGGGGTAGATCAGGCCAAGGATTCTGGCGCATCGGTTTCATGCGGTGCCTCCGGGGCAGACGGAGCATGCGGGAGCGACGGTGCCTCGGAGCCTGACGGGGTGGCACCACCGTCCTCCGTTACCTCACGGGGCTTACGGTAGGGATCGGCTTCCCCCGCGTATTCCTTTCCCTCCGCGTTGCGCGCCAGTTCGGCATCACGGTGCAGGGCCGCGGCCAACACATCCTCAAAAGTGCGGGCACCTTCGGGTAGTTCGTCGGCCACGAATTCCAGGGTAGGGGTGAGCCGCAAGCCGAGCTGGCGCCCCACTTCCGAGCGCAACGCGCCCTTGGCCGCTTCCAGTCCGCGGGCGGCATCTTTCACCTGGTGCTCGTGCCCGATCGCGGTGAAGAATACGGTGGCATGCTGGAGATCACCGGTCACCCGGGTATCGGTAATGGTCACCATATTCAGGCGTGGGTCTTTCATACGGGTGTTAATGGTTTGCGCCACGATCTGCTGGATGCGTTTCGCCACCCGTTCCGCACGGGGATTAGCCATCTTCGTCTCCTTTATTACTGGTGATATGCTGCGGCCCGCCAGCGCCAGTGGCGATCCGGCGGGCCGCAACATTCCTCAGAACTGGCCCCTAGCTGCGAGCCTTCTCCTGCATCTCGAAGGTTTCAATAATGTCGCCTTCGTGAATATCGCGGTAGCCGAGCGTAATGCCGCATTCGTAGCCTTCGCGTACTTCGGTAACATCGTCCTTTTCGCGGCGCAGCGAGACAATTTCGAGCTCGGGTTGTACCACGACGCCGTCGCGTACCAACCGTGCCTTCGCCCCGCGCTTGATCGCGCCAGTGCGGACAATGGAGCCGGCAATGGTGCCGGCCTTGCCCGAGCGGAAGAGCTGGCGCACTTCGGCGCTGCCCAGCTGAACTTCCTCGAGAACGGGCTTGAGCATGCCCTTGAGGGCCGCTTCCACTTCCTCGATGGCCTGGTAGATGACCGAGTAGAACTTCATCTCCACGCCTTCGCGTTCGGCCAGATCCGCTACGCGTTCCGCCGGGCGCACATTGAAACCGATAATGACGGCGTTATCAACGGTTGCGAGATTGACGTCGTTCTGGGTGATAGCACCCACACCACGGTGGATGATCTGCAGCGCCACTTCGTCGTCGACCTCAATATCGAGAAGCGAGGATTCCAGCGCTTCCACCGCACCGGAGGAATCGCCCTTGATAATAAGGTTGAGCGTTTCGACGCTGCCTTCCTTAAGGACATCCCCGAGGTTCTCCAGCGAGACGCGCTTGCGACGCCGTGCCAGAGAAGCCGCCCGTTGGGCCGACTCGCGCTGTTCGGCAATTTGGCGTGCGGTTCGTTCGTCGTCTGCCACGAGGAAGGCATCCCCGGCGGAGGGCACCGCGTCCAAGCCGAGCACCTGGACCGGCATGGAGGGGCCGGCTTCCTTGACCGGGTTGCCGCTGGCATCGAACATGGCACGCACGCGCCCGTGGGCAATACCCACCACGATGGGATCGGAGATCCGCAGCGTACCGGTTTGCACCAGTGCGGTAATCACCGAACCGCGGCCCTGATCGAGCTTCGCTTCGATGGCAACACCGCGCGCGGTGCGATCCGGATTGGCCTTGAGTTCCAGTTCGGCATCGGCCACGTAAAGGATGGCTTCGAGGAGATCGTCGATGCCGATACGCTGCTTGGCCGACACGTCGAGGAACATGGTGTCCCCGCCGTATTCTTCGGCGATGAGGCCGTATTCGGTTAGCTGGCTGCGCACCTTCTGCGGGTTGGCGCCTTCCACGTCGATCTTGTTGACCGCGACGATGATCTTCACACCCGCGGATTGCGCGTGGTTGATAGCTTCCACCGTCTGGGGCATCACACCGTCGTCCGCGGCGACCACGAGGATCGCGATGTCGGTAATATCCGCACCGCGGGCGCGCATCTGGGTGAAGGCTTCGTGACCGGGGGTATCAATGAACGTGATCGCCCGGGTTTCGCCTTCGTATTCGATATCGGTCTGGAAAGCACCGATGGCCTGGGTAATACCGCCCGATTCGGTACCTTCCACCCGCGAGTGGCGGAACGCATCGAGGAGCTTGGTTTTACCGTGGTCCACGTGGCCCATAACGGTAACAACCGGGGGACGCGGCTTGAGGTTCTCTTCGTCTTCCAGGAGCTCTTCTTCTTCGAGGTTAATATCGAAGCTCTCCAGGATTTCACGATCCTCATCCTCAGCGGAGAGAACTTCCACCTCGTAGCCGAGTTCGGCTCCCAGCAGCTTGAAGGTATCTTCGTCCAGCGACTGGTTCATCGTGGCCATTTCGCCCATGCGGAAGAGCACGGTGATGAGGGCCGCCGAGGACGCACCGATACGTTCGGCGAAGTCCGCCAGCGAAGCACCCTGGCGCAGGCGCACCACGGTGGAGCCATCCCCGCGGGGAACCTGGACGCCGGAAAGCATTGGCGAGGACTGTGCCTCGTATTCTTCGCGCCGGGTCCGCTTGGACTTGCGGCCTCCGCCACCTCCGCGGCGCCCGAAAGCACCGGCGGTGGAACCGCCGCGCGAGCGCCCGCCACTGCGGGTGAAACCGCCCGTGGGCCGACCCTGACCGCCGCGGTTCTGACCGCCACCAGCCGGGCCCCGCCCGCGGCCACCGCCGCGACCGCCCCGCCCGGAGGAGGGAGCACCGGCCATCTGGTTAGGCATCATCGCCGGCGAGGGGCGCGAACCTCCGTGCCCGCGCCCGCCACCGGAACGCTGCCCGCCGCCACCGTGGTTGTTCTGATGCGAGCCCTGATGCGCACCGGGGCGGGGAGTACCCGCATTCTTGCGCCCGCCACCGGGACGGGGCATACCTTGCGAAGTGGCATACGGATTATTGCCGGGCCGCGGGCCGCGCCCGCCACCGGGACGGGGCATACCCTGCGAGGTGGCATAAGGGTTGTTCCCGGGGCGCGGGGTGCGCTGATCGGCTTCGGCACGCGCCGCCTTGGCGGATTTCACCGCGCCGCGCGGGGTAGGAATATTGGAGCGGCCGGAGTGCCCATTTTCCTGGGGCTTTGCGCCGCCGTGCGCGGCATCAGCGCCGTGCCCAGTTCCCGCTCCCTCGGACTTGCCGGACGGTGCAGACGCACCGGGCTTGGGAGCCGGTTTCGGCGTGGCTTGCTGCGGGCCGGGCTTACCGGGCTTCGGGGCCGCACTGCCATGAGCGCCAGCTGCGGAGCCGGGCTTAGGCACACCGGCGCTAGCGCCGGTTCCGGTAACGGCTCCGGCAGCGCCTGCCACCGCGGCCGGGGTGGGCGCCGCGGCACTATCCGAACGCTGCTTGGCAGGAGTCGGCTTCGGGCCGGGCTTGGGTGCGCCGGTGCCGGCAACACCGGAGTTCGCGGCTGCCTTCGCCTGCGCCGTCACATCGACAATCGAGGCCGAACCGGCGGGCATATCCACCGCATCGGGTGCCACGGGATGCTTACGGGCAGGTTTGCGCGGTGCCGGCTTTGCGCTCCCCTTGGATTCAACCAATTCGGGGTGCGCTTCAAAGTATTCACGTGCTTTACGCACAACAGGTGCCTCAATGGTGGACGAGGCAGATTTGACGAATTCGCCATTCTCCTTGAGTGTGGCCAGCAGCTTCTTGCTGGTCACCCCCAGTTCTTTGGCGAGTTCATGGACGCGGACTTTTGCCACAGTTCTCCTTCGTTGGGCCCGGCAAAAGTGCGCGCGGACCCGCTAAATCCGGTTGTTCATCGTTGGGTACTCATCGGGTGCCCATCAGCTTCCAACCCGCTTTCTTGGTCTCGGGTTTTCGCTCCGCTCACGCGAGCGAACTGATTACTTCTGTTACGGCATGCGGAGGAAGAACGACGGCGCAGCGAAAGGCATGCGCAAGTTGTCCCGTCCGCATTCCCCTGGCTAGACAGTCAGGGTGGGCGTGCACCCACGCACCCCGGCCGGGCAGTCGCTGTTCTCTATCCACAACAACTCCCGCATCGGTTAGCGCTAAGCGCACCAGATCCTCCCGGGCAGCACGCTGACGGCACCCCACGCACATGCGCGGATTTTTCGCCATCATCCCACCGCCTCGAAATTCACACCCTATCTATTTTAGCGGCAAGATGCTACTAGCGCACGTCATCATGCACGTGTGCCGCGTGATCTTCCCCGTGTTCAGCATCGTTGGGGGCTTCGCCACCGGAAATTTCCGCGACGGGAGCTTCGTGCACATCGGATTCTTTACGAATATCGATGGACCACCCGGTGAGCTTGGCTGCTAGGCGCACATTCTGCGCTTCTTTACCGATAGCGAGGGATGCCTGCCCATCGGGAACAATGGCGCGGGCCTGGCGTTTCTCCACGGAGATGATATCCACCCGGGTTACCTTCGCGGGGGACAGTGACGCGGCGATAAATACCGCCGGATCATCGTTGTAATCAACGATGTCAATTTTCTCCCCACCCAGCTCCGTGGTGACCGCACGCACGCGCTGACCGTTATGGCCAATACATGCACCCTTGGCATTAACCTCCGGATCCTCGGCGTACACGGCAAGCTTGGAGCGGTGCCCCGCTTCGCGCGCGAGCGCCACGAGTTCCACCGTCCCACTGGCAATTTCAGGCACTTCCAGTTCAAAGAGACGGCGCACAAAATCCGGGTGGGTACGCGAGAGCCGAATAGAAGCACCACGGCTGGTGACCACTACGTCCAAGACAAGGGCGCGGATGCGATCCCCCCTGTTGAGATGCTCGGTAGGAACCTGTTCCTCCGCTCGCAAAATAGCTTCGTGGTCCCCCACTTCCACGAGGAGATCGCGGGAGAAGCTATCGCGTCCGGCCCGGCCTTGCACAACGCCGGAAATAATGTCACCCTGCTTATTTTTGAAGGAGCCGAGCACGCGATTCGCCTCGGCTTCCTTGAGGCGCTGGGCGATAACGGATTTCGCCGTCGCCGTCGCAATGCGCCCAAAATCGTGCGGGGTGTCATCGAATTCACCGACGACATTACCCTCTTCGTCAATTTCCGGGGCCCACACCACGATTTTTCCGGTGCGCCGATCCATATCGACCCGGGCCCCGCGAATCGCGCCGGGCACCCGCGCATAGGCGTGCAACAGGGCATCTTCAATTGCTTCGACGAGTACATCGGAGCTCAGGCCAAGTTCACTTTCCAGGGCCCGCAGCTCGTTCATGTGAATTTGAATATCCACGATTTCTCCTACTCTTCCTCGCCGTCGCGATGGAATTCAATATCAACGCGGGCCCGTTCCACCCGGCCAATGGGTAAGCGCCGTTCCGCTCCCCCGTTATCCGATGCGAGGACCAGGGTATCGCCCTCGACGGCGCGCAGCCGGCTCACGATCTCGTCTTCACCGGAGGGTGTCAGACGCAGCAGGCGCCCCACTGCGCGGGAAAAGTGGCGCGGTTCCACGAGCGGGCGGGTGGCACCGGGGGTGGACACTTCCAGGTTATAGGCACCCTGAACGAGGTCGACGTCGTCCAAACGCGCGGAAATAAGACGCGAAACGTCGGTCAGTTGATCCGAGCCAACACCGCCGGGGCCGCTGGGGAGATCGACCGTGACGTGAACGACGGCGCGCCCACCGGCACGGCCCACCGTTACGCCTTCCAGGTAGAGCCCGCATTGGGAAACAAGAGGTTCAATCGCGGCGATGATTTCGCCGATCCGCTGTGCCTGACTGGATTTACGGGGCCCGGTAGAGCGGCGGTCCCGCCGCGCGGGAGGACGCGAACTCTTGGAATGACTCATGGGCTAATCCTACAGTTTCCGCGCCGCGCCGTGGTACACGGGCGTGCCAAGCGGTGCCTACGTCGCAGGTATCACCGCCGTTGCCCACGGTGGCACGGTGCGCAGCGCACCATCATCAGCGCGCGCACCGTCTCCCAGGCCGATCGAGGTGGCACAATGTAAGCGGTTTTATTCTCGTCACGAAAGCGGAGAAGCATGGCAGCTGCACCCCGGAGCGGAGCGCTCGCTCATCGGCGCACCTCTCAGCCGGTTCGAACCACGGTGCAGCTGGTGGGCACCGCCGTGCTTACGATCCTCATCATTGGCGCCATTCTTATTGCGATGGGAGCACGGTGGGAACACGGCGACCCCTCCCCCACACCTATGACGATGACGCAGGAACTGCGCCAAAGTCTTGCCGTGGCATCCCAGCGGTGCTCGGCAGCCGCCACCGATCTGGCCGCTGAAACGGGCGGCTACACCGCGCAGGTATACCAGGATGTTGCCGAGCACGCGAGCATATGGGAGAACCAGCTTGGTGGGGTATGGCAGGCGTGGCCGAGCGGAGCCCCGGCCGGGCATACAAATTCTCCCGAGCCTTCTCCCCTGGCTCCCGATGCTGCTGAATTACTCGCGGAATTATCCAAGATTAGCTCCGCGGCGGTAACGGCAGCGGATGCGCTACTGCCCGAAGCGGAAACTCCGGCGAAAGGCGCGACCGCGAGTACGGCGGATGGCGCAACAGACGGCGCAGCGAAAGGCCTCGTCGCTCGCGAGGAGATATCTGAGGAAGTAGCCGGCGAGCGCGCACTTTATTTCGCTATTGCGCTGCGGGCAACGTGGGATGCCCAGGTAGTGGCCGAGGCTAGCGGGTTACCCGCCCCGGATCCCTTTGGTGCCGCGGCTGCGGGTGGCCCTAGGTACGACGTCGCCCAGCTGGTACCAGCGGGCGGCGACGCGAAGCTTCTCGCTGCCGCGAATACGGCCCGCCAGTGGTACGAAGTTGATGCGGCACGCCGGGATATGGAGGGACATGCCGAGCGCATGGAACGCATC
Organism: Actinotignum sp. usb-actsch-213; assembly: GCF_059085665.1. Classification (NCBI taxonomy): domain Bacteria; kingdom Bacillati; phylum Actinomycetota; class Actinomycetes; order Actinomycetales; family Actinomycetaceae; genus Actinotignum; species Actinotignum sp. usb-actsch-213. The sequence goes on along the minus strand of NZ_JBHNSQ010000035.1, from coordinate 84,380 downwards.
GCGCGCATTGCTGATCTGGAGGAAGCCCTACTTCGCGCCGGCACCCCGGATACCCGCGCCGCCAGCATTCCCCTCCCGGCTGTTGCAGACGATGAGCTCGCATCCGCCGCGTATGCCACTTTGATCGGTGCACTATGGCAAAGCGGAGCGCCGGCCACGGAGGCTCTTAATTTTGCGCTTGTTTTGGATGGTGGTGGCGGCGGGACCGCTGCGGGCGGTGTTATCGGGCCCAGCGGTGCCACGAGCCAGAGCCTCGGTAGTGCAGCACTCCCCGGGCTTTCACCGCACACGGCAGGCTAATTACGTTATGTCCACGATAATCACTACCAATACGGTACGTTGTTTGCATGCGGACAAACAGCGATTCTCCCAGCGATGAGTCAAAGCAGCCCAGCTTCAATGACCCGTTGCCGCGTTCAGATGAAGACTCTGTCATTGAGCGGCGTATGCGGCGCATTTTAGACCTGCTTGCCGATTATGTTCTGTGGATTTTCTTGCTGCTCACTTTCCACATCAATAATTCACGGGCATTACTCGAGAAAAAAGTGGGCTACGGCGAGGCGCTCGCCTACCAATGGCCGCGTTTGTTAGGCGCCTGCGCCGTTTTCACGGTTTTATTCGTTATCGTCAAGAAATACCGCAAGCCCGGCAGTAAACCGCCACGTTTCGGGTTCAACCTTGAGACCGTCGCGGATATGGGAACTCTCCTGGCTTTCTGCTTCGCGGTGGGGGTCCTAGGTGCCTTTTAGCTGAACACAGCCCGGATACCGGCCAGTTCCGCCCCGCCCCCGAGCACACAAAATGCGCTTCCAGAACATACATATTTATGTAGCTGGAAGCGCATTTTGTGGTTACGAGCAAGATCCGAGCACACTGTCAGCCAGCGTGGGAAGGATTACTCGCTAGCCTGGGCAGCAGCCAGAATCTCCTGTACCCGAGCGGCGGCATCCGCCACCGCCACGTCTTCGGATTCCCCGGTGGCGCGGGTGCGTACTTCCACCGTTCCATTGGCCAGACCCCGGCCAACCACCACCGCGTAGGGCATGCCCAGGAGCTCGTAATCAGCGAATTTCACTCCGGCGCTCACCTTACGGCGGTCATCGAAGAGGACTTCGATACCCGCGGCGGTCAGCTGTTTCGCTAAGTCCTCGGCGGCAGAGAAGACGGCGTCGTCCTTACCGGTAGCAAGAATATGTACCTGCGCGGGCGCTACGCCCACCGGCCAGACCAGGCCCTTCTCATCGTGGTACTGCTCGGCAATAGCGGCGAGGACGCGGGACACACCCACCCCGTAGGAACCCATGGTGACCACGCGAGTTTTACCGTTTTCGTCGAGCACCGTGAGGCCTAGAGCCTCGGCGTATTTGCGCCCCAGCTGGAAAATATGGCCAATTTCGATACCGCGCGCGATATCGAGCGGGCCCGAACCGTCCGGGGCTTCGTCGCCGGCACGTACTTCCGCGGCTTCGATGGTGCCATCGGCCTCGAAATCGCGTCCGTAGACCAGGTTGAAAATATGCTTATCCACCGCGTTGCCGCCGGCGATCCAGCGCGAGCCGCGGGCCACGTGGGGGTCAAGGAGGAGGCGCGCCACCGGCACCGTTGCGCCGTCGCCAGCACCGTCAGCTCCGTCGCCGGAATTGTCAGCAACGGCGCCACCGCGGGCCTGCGGGCCAACCGCACCGGGGCCGGTATAACCCGGCACGATTCCCGGGTACTTCTCCATATCCTCAGGAGCAGCAAGCTCCACCTCGGCCGGCGCCAAGCTGGCTTCCACGCGCTTCATATCAACTTCGCGGTCCCCGGGAAGAGCGATGACCACCACTTCTTTCTCCCCATCGGGATGAGTGAGGGTAACGATTACCGACTTGAGCGTATCTGCGGCGCTCCAGGGGCGGTCCGAACGCGGATGCACCTGATTTGCCATCTCAACCAGGTCAGCGATAGTTTTCGCCCCGGGGGTATCCACCAGCTCGGGTGCCGGAACGTCAGAGAAGTCCTGCTTGGGAAGCGGCGGCGTCGTAACCGCTTCGGTATTCGCAGCGTAACCACCCGCGGACCGGACAAAAGTATCCTCCCCAATCGCGGTGGGGAACAGGAACTCTTCCGAACGCGAGCCGCCCATTGCCCCGGACATCGCGGAAACAATCGCGTAAGGCAGACCCAAGCGCTCGAAAATACGCTGGTAGGCGGCGCGCATCGTATTGTAGGAAGCGTCCAGCCCCGCCTCGTCCATATCAAAGGAATACGCATCCTTCATGACGAATTCGCGCCCGCGAATCACGCCGGCGCGCGGGCGGGCCTCATCGCGGTACTTCGTTTGGATTTGATAGAGCGTAAGAGGCAGATCCTTGTAGGAAGAATAAAGATCCTTGACGAGAAGCGTGAACATTTCCTCGTGCGTGGGGGCAAGCAACATGTCGTTACCCTTGCGATCCACCAGCTTGAAGAGGGTGGGGCCGTATTCACTCCAGCGGTTTGTCGCTTCGTAAGGTTCGCGCGGGAGCAGGGCCGGGAAAAGTACTTCCTGAGCCCCGGATGCATCCATTTCTTCGCGGACAACCCGCTCCACTTTCCGCAGCACGCGCAAGCCGAGCGGCAGCCAGGTGTAAATACCTGGGGCCACGCGCCGCACGTACCCGCCGCGGACTAGGAGCTTATGACTGGCGACCTCGGCGTCGGCCGGGTCTTCGCGCAAGGTGCGCACAAAAAGACTAGACATTCTCAGCACGCCCGCCATTCTACCCGCTCATGATGCAGGACGGCGCGGCACCGGTGGTGGATGGGGCAACGGCGCAAACGGGGCACGGCCCACTCGGCGCACCGGAGCGGATGGTGGGAACGGTACCCGAGCGGAGCAACAGCGCCAAACGGAGCGGCAACGTGATGCCAGAGGGTACATGCGGCGCCCTGAAGCTAGAGGAGGACCGTTGCCCATTCCCCCGCGCGGCTAAAACCTACGTGCTGGTAGAGCCTAACCGCGGCGGTATTGTAGTCATTGACGTAGAGGGAGACGGTGGATGCATAGCGGGCGCGCACCTGGTCGACGACGCTGGCCATCGCCCGGGTCGCTATCCCACGTCCCCGTAGGTCAGGAGCAGTCCATACACCTTGGATCTGCGCCACTCCCCCGGCCAATGCACCGATATCAGCCTTGAATTCCACCCGCGGGGCGCCGGTGGCGGGATCGATGCCCATGCGCACGAAAGTGTAACCGGAGCGGATCAGCTCACGGACCCGCCGCCCGTAGCTCGGCCCATAAACAGTCGGGTCGTATCCGACTTCCTCGGTGAACATGGCGACTGCCGCGGGGAAAACAGCGTCGAATTCCCAGGGCTCGGCCGGACGCACCTGCGGATCTGGTGCTACCGCGGAGGCGTGAGTCATGGAGAGGGAATACTGGCGCGCACGAATTTCGCGAGCGGGGCTCCAGGAGCGCTCCAGATGCTCCCACAGTCCAAGAACCTGATCGGCTGGCCCGAGGATGGAGCAGGCTACCCGATGGCGGGAAAGAATATCGTCGCCCAGTTCACGCAGACCCGCCGGGGAAAATCCCAGGGGAATAATATTGCCGCCGTCCCAGGCTAGTGCTTCAATATCGCGGCGGTGCATCGCCGCCAGCGCCGAGGATGTCCCCACGCCCATGCGTTCTACATTGACGCGGGCGAGCACGGAGTTGATCGGGTCGCGGGCTAAAAATTCCAGAGCGCGGGATTTATCCGCGCCCGTGAGACGGCGCAGCGAGGACGCAGCTCGATGCGGCCAAATGGAGCGTTTCATCGCAGTGTGTTTACTCCACCGCAAGCAAGACGCTGACAGCCCGCTCGAGGAACACATCAACGACGGCTTCGTCATAAGCGTTTTTCCCGCGTGATTCCGGGAAAATAGCGTCGCGTACCACTTCTGAGGTGATGGTTTCTTCACCGTCGAAATACCGGGCGAGGCGATCGAGCAGTTCGTCAACATCCGATTTGCGGTATCCCCAGCCTTCAGCGTCAGCAAAACGCTGCCCGGCCGGGCGCAGGAGGCGCGGATAAAGGCTTTTAGCATCCTGGTAGGCGAGGTTGAGCCAGGCTTGTTCCCCACGCGCCCCGATAGTATTAGCCCGCTTAAGATGAATAAAGGCAGCTTCGAGACGGTCGAGAGCAGCATCTACCCGGGCCGGATCATATCCGCCACGCTGGCGGGAAAAACCGGCACGCCGCACATCCGTTTCGTCCATATCACCAGTGCCCCGCGAATATGCGTCTTTTGCGCGGGCGAGGAAATCATCGACCTGCTCGGTATTGTATCCGCGCGTGAGCGGACCCACTCGTTTAAACGTGCTCACAACTCACCTCACTTATCTACGCCGGCACCACGGTGCCGACCTGCCGACCTTCCCTCTTAATGTGCCGCACTCATTTTGCCATATGCGCCCACCACACGCCGCTCTCGCTCACAGCGCAGTCGCACCGTACACCGGGCTCGCCTTACCGGGCTTGCCTCAGAACACCCCTTGCGCCACCGCGAAGAAAAGGTAGCAGAACGGCGCCCACAGCAGGATGGAATCAATACGATCAAGCATGCCACCGTGCCCGGGGAAAATTGCACCCATATCTTTAACACCGAGCCAGCGTTTGAGGCGTGATTCAAGCAGATCACCGGCAGTGCAGCACACCACCGCTGCCATCCCGATACCGAAGGCCCACCACACGCTGTGCCCGAGAGCCACTGTGGCAAGCAACAATGCCACCACCAGGCAGGCCAGGATTGATCCCGCCAACCCCTCCCAGGTTTTCTTCGGCGAAATTCGCGGGGCGAGCGGATGGCGCCCAAAAAGCACCCCGGCAGCCCAGCCCCCGGTGTCATTGGCAACGGGCAAAAGGATGAGTGCTGCCACCATCCACGCCGGGGAATCCAGCTGGCACAGTGCCACCGCGAAACTCCCCAGCACGCTAACCCATAGAGAGACGAACACCGCGCAGGCGGCGTCGCTCACTTGCGCGCGCGCCCGGTCGCGTAGCCCCAACCACAGGGCGCAGGCCACCACCGTTGCCCCGAAAGCCAGCATGGCTGCACCGAGTCCGCGCCACCAGGCCAGCGCCAGTATCACGATATTCCCGGCCAGTAGCGTCGTGAGCGGCAGTCGGATACGGCGCGCGAGAAACGCGCCCGCGGCCTCCCATACGGCAAAGCTGAGCGCCACCACCACGAGCACCACAAAGAGCTCGATACGCCAGAGAACGCTAAGCGCCACCAGCGCTAGCAGGATGAGCGCGGTGGGCACGGCGGCTTTGAGGTTACGTCCGGCCCGCGAGGAGGTGGGGCGCGGCGGTTGCGGGGGACGCGGAGCGAGCAGGCTCCGCAACGAGGGGCGCGACATTAGATTTCGAGCAGGTCCTTTTCCTTGCCTTCGAGGAGCTTATCGATCTGCTCCACGAAGCTCTTCGTCAGCTTTTCCAGTTCGTCTTCGGCGCGCTTGACTTCATCTTCCCCGGCCTCGCCATCTTTTTGGATAGCTTCGAGGGTGTCCTTCGCCTTGCGACGTACTGCGCGGATGGACACGCGCCCGTCTTCAGCGCGGTTGCGAGCCAGCTTGACGTAGTCCTTGCGGCGTTCCTCGGTCAGAGCCGGGAGGTTCACGCGCAGCACATTGCCGTCATCGGAGGGATTGACGCCCAGGTCGGATTCGCGCAGCGCCTTATCAATGCCCTGCTTGGCACCTGGGTCGAAAGGCGTGATCATCACGGTGCGCGGTTCGGGAATGGTAATGGTGGCTAGCTGCTGGAGCGGCGTGAGGGTGCCATAGTAGTCCACCAGAATCGGGTTAAACATCCCGGCACTGGCCCGCCCGGAGCGGATATGCGAAAATTCTTCGCTGGTTGCTTCAATAGTTTTGCCCATCTTTTCGCGGGCTTCGCGCAAAGCTTCTTCAATCATCTTTTTTCCTTCGCAGTTTCGTTCACGGCGCGTAGCTACGTGGTACGACGACGCAGCTACCATGCGCCCGATGTGACATATCTTACCGGCTTAGCGGGGCTATACGCCCTGGGCGGAGACCACCGTTCCAATATTCTCACCGCGCAGCGCTGCGGTGACGTTACCCGGCTCGGTCATACCGAAAACCCGCATCGGCAGAGAGTTATTCCGTGCCAGAGCAAAGGCGGCACCGTCGGCCACCTGGAGATTATGGGAAAGCACCGTATCGTAGCTGATAGCGGTGAGCTTTTCCGCTTCCGGATGGGTGCGCGGATCTGCGGTATAGACTCCGTCCACCCCGTTCTTGCCCATAAGAAGCTCATCGCAGCGCAGCTCCAGGGCACGCTGGGCGGAAACCGTGTCGGTGGAGAAGTAGGGCATGCCGGCTCCGGCACCGAAAATAACCACCCGTCCCTTCTGGAGGTGACGGATGGCGCGCAAGGGAATATAGGGTTCGGCAATCTGCGTCATCTGAATTGCGGTTTGCACGCGACACTGGGTTCCGGCCTGCTCGATAAAATCCTGGAGCGCGATCGCGTTCATAACGGTACCGAGCATCCCCATATAGTCCGCCCGGGCACGATCCATTCCAGATTGCTGCAATTCAGCTCCGCGGAAGAAGTTTCCTCCACCAACAACAATGGCTACTTCGATTCCAGAAGCCGCCGCTTCGGCAATTTCCCCGGCGACACGCTGGAGTACCGCGGCATCGACGCCAACACTACCCGCCCCGAAAGTTTCCCCAGATAATTTAAGAAGAACTCGGCGGACCCCATCCGAGCTCGCATCATGTTCCAGTAGCGTCACCATTGCCTCCCGTCGCTCAGTTCATCGGGCTTAACCATACCAGCGCGCACTGGGGCATAATATCCGGGTGTCTAATGAAAATACTTCTTCTGATGCCGCCACATGGGCGGCGTCACTGCGCGCCCTCACGCCGGGCGTACTGCTTGCCGCTCTCATCGCGGTAGCATCCTGGGGCCTGAGTAAACTGATGCCCCTGCTTTCCGCCATGCTCTTCGCTATCGTATTGGGCATGCTGGTGCGCAACCTGGGACTTATTCCTCGTTCAGCAAACCGCGGTCTCACTTTCACCTCCAAACGGGTACTGCGCACCGGGGTGGTACTCCTGGGGCTGCGCCTGTCCATCCCCGCAATTTTGGGCTTGGGCTGGGGTACCCTCATCACGATCGTCACCTGCGTGACCGCAACGATGCTCATTTCTGTGCCCCTGAGCAAACTCCTGCGGGTGCCCCACGCTTCGGCTATTCTCACCGCCGTGGGTACCTCCATCTGCGGGGCCTCCGCGGTGGCGGGAACTTCCGCCGTGGTGCGGGTGCGTAACGAAGATGAACGCGATACCGCCGCGGCAACCGCTATTGCCTGCGTGACGCTTTTCGGTACCCTCACCCTGGTGGCACTCCCCTGGCTCGCCCACCTGCTGGACTTGAGTGCCAACCAGGCGGCTGTATGGATGGGCGCCACCATTCACGAAGTTGGCCAGGTGGTGGCCGCCGCCAATATTTACGGTGGGGTTGCCGATACCGCTACTGCCGCCAAGCTTGGGCGCGTGGTGTGCCTGGCCGCGGTGATCGCCGTGGTGGGGCTACTGGAGCGCGCAGCTAAGCAACGCGAGGCCCGCGCCGCGGGGCTGGACGGTGCGGCACTCGATACTCACGGCCATACGCGGAGCTCCGCACCTCTCATCCCGTTATTCGTACTCGGCTTCCTGATCGCGGTGGGGATCGCCTCCGTGCTGGAAAACCAGGCTTGGGCGGCCAGCGCCTTGCAGATTCTTGGTAACGACGTCGCCAACTGGCTCCTCATCGCCGCCATGGGCGCCATGGGCGCCGGCGTTCATCTCAAAACGATTATGCATACGGGGGCACGCACCGTCCTCTTCGGTTTCCTTCTCACTCTGGTGATTGTGGGGATCGGACTGGCGTGCGTGGCCGTTTTTGTGGTGTAGCAACGGCGTAAGATGCACGAAGCGGGGGCTTTCCTACGTAGATGGAAGCCCCCGCTTCGTGTATGTCCATATGCGGGCACGTTACGGTATCGGCGTGGATTACTTCAACGGCGCGTCGTAAACGTCGGCTGCGTCGTCGTCACGCAGATACGCAACCCAGAAGTAGGTGGCGAGGATGAAACCGCCGCCCACAATATTGCCAAGAATCACCACGCCGATATTGAGGGCAACGGCGCCCGGCGTGAATGCGGCGTAGTCAGCGAGCCCGTGACCGGAAGCGAGGACCGCTTCGGAATTCCAGAAAGCATCCCCGCCCCAGTACTTGCACATAAGGCCGAGCGGAAGCAGGAACATATTGGCCACCGAGTGCTCGAATCCGGCGGCAACGAAAAGCGGGATGGGGCATAGACAGGCGAGAATCTTATCCGCCGTAGAACGCCCCGATTGCGCAATCCATACACCGGCACACACCGCGATATTCGCGAGCACGCCCAGGAGGAAGGCCTCCGGGATAGAATGCGCGGCCTTGCCCGCCGCGGTATGGAGGGCAACCTCCCCCCACGCCCCGCCGTTGGAGAGCGCCTGGCCCGCGCCAAAGACGAGCAACGCCAAAAACAGCGCACCAACCAAATTGCCGGCCAAAGAAGTGCCCCAGTGAGCGAAGAACCGCCGGGGACGCACCCTCTTGTGGTAGAGCGGCATAACCGTCATCGTGGTTGAGGTGAAGAGATCCGAGCCGGTCAGCACCACCAGGATGAGGCCAACCGAGAAGCACAGGCCTCCCAGGACTTTCGCCGGGCCGAGCGGACCGTCGGCCAGGCCCTGTTGCGACGTAATGTAGAAAATGTAGCCCATGCCAATGAAGGCGCCGCCCGAGAGTGCCATCACGAAGGATCGCGTCAGCGGTTTCTTAGTTTTCTTGTATGCCGCGCGGGCGTTCTCAACCGCGAGGGTGTGCGGATCGGGAATGGTTATGCTCACCTCTTACTCCTTTGTCAGTTCAGCGCCCCTCATCTTATGTGAAAGTGCCCGGTGGGAGCTATAGACATTTATGAGCAGATAGGGACAGGGCACGGTGCGTGAGGGTACGACGACGGAGCTGTGCGCCCCGTCCTTGCCGGACGGAGCGCACAGCTCAACTATCTCACGCTACCTGTTTAGCGACGCTCACCGCGCCGATAAACCATGGCGCCTGCGCCCAGGAGCATCGAGAGGAAGGCTACGCCAATGGCGCCGCCAGTCCCGCTACCCGTATGCACGAGGCGCTGCGAGCGCCCAGCTGGTGGCGTAGGTGTTTGATCCGGCGTGGGCGCCGGCTGGGCTGGCTGCCCTGACGTCGGCACCGGTGTCGGAATCAGACTCGGCTCCCGTGTAGGTTCGGGGCTCGGCCTTCCAGGTGCCGACGGCGTGACACTCGGGTGCGGGTCAGGCCGCGGAGCAGGCTGCTTGCTCGGTTCCGGTTGCGGATCTGGTTGAGGATCCGGCTCCGGGCCGGGCCCTGGATCAGGCTGCGGTGCGGGACCAGGTTCCGGTTGCGGTGCCGGTGCAGGCGGCTGCGGCCCAGGCTCCGGTGCCGGATCTGGCTCCACCGCGCATTCCTTGATTTCCGCAGCGGTCATTGGCCGAGACTGCGTCTCGGTGCTCGACGTTGCCGTTTCCTCCCAGCTCAAGGCAGCCGCATTCCAGGTATACGTGTACGCGGTCTTGGTGCGGGATTGCGCCACCTGGTGGCTTTCACAGAATTTCTCCCCATCAATCCACTCGGTGAACGTCGGGTCCTTGGTGGGTTCCGGAGTGCAGGCCTTCACTTCCTCCGGAGTCTTCTCCCGCTCCTGGTTTTCGGTCTCAGTCGTGGGCACCGTATCCCACTCCAAAGTAGTGGCATTCCAGGTGACCGTATACGTGGTCTTCATACGGGTCTGCGTCACCGTATTCTTCTCACAGGTCACCTCCTCGTCCTGCCATTCCCCGTAGGCTCCCATCACAGCTGGCTGCGGATACCGTGTCAGGCTCCAGTAGCCGAGGAAGTGAACGTCGGCATCGGTAATGGTGTCGCTCGCGCGGTCCCACCCCGTGAAAGACCAGACTTCCCCGGGAGCATCCGAGTATCTCGCCTTATCGAAGGTGTCTGTGGGGGTGACAAGCGTTCCCTTCGGGAAACCCTGACCGTTCTCACCGAGGTTATCGGCGGGAGTGCGCGCCGCTAGTGCCTCTGGCAGGGCTTTTTTAGCACCGTCCGCAGCTTGGAATTCATGGGTTACCTTGAAAAGCTGCTGGTGCCACACCCACGTACCGATAAATTCCTGATCGGCCCCCGTGACCTTTTTGGTGGTCGCATCCCAGCTCTGGAAAGTCCACTGGCCGTTGCCATCGGGCACCGCCGTGAAATCTGGTACGGCCGAAGCGACAGTATCGCCCTCCGTGTAGCCAGCACCGTTTTTGGTGTCAATGGCGGGGGTCTGTTTCTTTACGCCCTCGGGCAGTTCCTTGCCGGCAGTACCGCTCACGAATGTGGAGGTCACGCCGTAAGCAGGAGCGTAGCCCGCATAGGCAGTGAGCTCATTCGGGTCCACAATCTGCGTGATGGGGGCGGCCGGCTGTGACGGTGCGGGCTCAGCGCGCGCCGTCTCGGCGCCAATTACTCGACTAGCGGCCGTGCACGGGTTCTTGTTCCCCTTAGCATCGGCCACGGAGTTAGCTGAGACACCGTCGGTAAAGGCGTGCGCGAAATCGTATCCCTTATTATTCGCTTGCCCGCTCGCAATCTCGGCGGGAGTGACGGCAGAGCAATACCAACCCACGAATGTGTAGGTGCCGAGCTCAGCGGTGCGGCCCAGGCTGTCGGTAATGGTGCGCGTCTCCTCGCGAACCGGGTTCGCACCCTCGTACCGGGTCATTTGAGCGGGGCGAGCCGCCGGGTGCTCCTGAAGGAGCTTTGTAGAGGAGTAGATCGTATAGGGCTGTTCTGCCTCAACGTTCTGCGCTTGGGCATCGAAGTGCCCTTCATTGGGGTGATACCACATCGTGGCACGCTGCCCAAGGACCACGGTGCCCTCATCGGAAAGCACGTAATCCCAGGAACCCGCACCTGTGTGGTCACCGAATTCCGCGGCAGCCTGGCGGTTATCGCGAGTGACATAGTGGACCATATTCGCGTCATCTGCGCCGGGCACGTAGCCGTCCGCGCCCTTCGCAACCGTGTAGCCGATGTAGCGCTGCGTCGGCTCGTTTTGCCCGGCGTACGGCGCTTCACTGGCATTCTTAACATTCTCACTCAGGGAAATATTGAGCTGGTTAGTGAGCTTGCCCGTTAGGAGCACCGCGGATTGTCCGTCGATCACCCGCACGTCACCGGTATCAAGGCGCGCCTTGGGCGTGATAATCACATCCTTATTGGCATACACATTCAAACCCGGGTACTCCCCAATCCGGGCACCGTCCACCTCGATGCTCGACGGATGATCCTGATGTACTGACCAGTCGCCCTTCTTGTTGCCGCCCAAACTCATGTCGTCGAGTTTCAGGTAGCCGTCATTGAAAATACCCGCGCCAACTGCCGAATAGACAAAACCGCCCGAGAGTTTCGAGGGGCCCGTCCCACCGGTGATGGTGGTAGAGCCTTCGTTGTATATAAGACCACCGCGCCCCGAGCGCCCGGAGCTCAGCGTCGCACCTTCCAGAGCTACCGTGTTTCCCGGGCCCACGAAGAGCGCACCGCCTACTTGTGTGGCAGGCCCCCAAACCAGGGTTCCGGCATTAGAAATCGTGGAATCGACAACGCGAAGATTAACCGCAGATTCTTCACCGATCCGGGTAGAAAGGGAAATCGCACCGCCGTTGGAATCTGCGTGCACATCGCGAATGGTGGAATTCTGGATCACCGCGGTGGCGCTCGATCCTGTTTCAAAGGCAATAGCACCGCCGAAGGTGGCCAGCCCCTTTCCGTTGCCGCTGCCGCGTCCGGTTAGTTGCGAATTGGTCAGTTCAAAACTTCCGGTGCCGACAATATCGATGAAACCGCCGGCGAAAGTCACCTTGGAACTATCACTGGCCACGAAGCGCGAATTATTAATTTTGAGCGCCGAGTCCTGGCTCGCAAAAGCACCACCGGAAATTCCGTAGGCATCCCCGCGCCCAGTGAAGGTGAAATCACTGTTATCCACGGTAACTTTCGCGTTGAATGCACGGAGGAATCCACCGGTATTGAAGGGGGCGCCAACGTTGACGGTGCTGCCGGTGATGCGCGCCGTCGTCCTGTCACCCGCATAGATCGCACCGCCTTGGTACCCGCCGGTAGCAACCCTGGCGACGTGGTTATCAATGAAGGAAGCCCGTTCCGCCACCAATGTGGCCGCCCCGTCCATGTAGATGGCACCGCCGTTACCTTCGTTACCGCGCACCCTTGCACTGTCCTGCGAATGATCCTTCGCCTGGTTTGTACGGAGCGTGGAATCGCTAATGTTCACCGTAGAGCGCGCCCCGGTGGCGTAAATCGCCCCACCGTTAGGCATCTGGCTGATCTGAGCACCCTGAGTTTCGGCGGGAAGGTTCCCAAAGGCAGGATTCCTCTTCGTCTCATCTGCGACCCGCATATCGTAGGTGGCCTGTGACCAGATACTCGAATTGTTTTCGATTACCGAATCGTTGGTGACGTTCAGGGCGGCGTCAAGAACGTACACGGCCCCACCTTCGAAATTGCGGGTTCCGGCGGTTGTTCCGTTCTTGATCGCCACCTTGTCGAGGGTGGCGGTAGAGCCCGCACCGAGCCACAGTCCCCGGCGCTTACCTGCACCATCAAGGGTGACATCAGAGAAGGTCACCTGCCCACCAGCGGTGCGGAACATATTGTAATGGTCGTTCCCGCCCGGGGCAGCGCTCGGTGCTCCGGCCGTAATGGTGTGCCCTTGGCCCTCAACGCTCAGATCCGCGTTGCTCGGGATCTCAATTTCACCGGTTAGCGTGATATCTGCGCTCAGACTCACGCTCTGGCCGGCCGTGATGGCGCTACGGAGCTCCTGCTCCGTCCCCACCGTTGTCGCCGCAAAAGCCGGGGATATTAGAGCATTCGTTGAAAAACCAAGGAGGGCTGCGGCTACTACCGCAACAGTTTTCTTGCCCACGTTGTTATTCCTATCTTTAAACTTGCGTTTCTTGCGTCGTTCGGTTGTTTTTAGTGAGAACGACGGCGCAAGCCGAGAACCCCGACTCCGGCAAGCATAAGAACTCCGGCAGCGAGCGCAAACGGGCTCGCGGACTGCCCGGTCTTTGACAGTTCTTGTGCTACTGGCGCGGGCTTAGCCGTTGGTGCGACCGCTGGGGAGATCGTGGGAGTGGCCGTGGGCGCCACGGGCGCTGGCACCGTGGGCTGCGGTGCGGAGGTTGGTGCCGGCTCCGGTATTGGAGCGACCGTCGGGGTTTGTGACGGCTCCGTCGATGGACGGGGCGAGGGCTCCGTGCTGGGAGTATCCGTCGGATCAACCGTTGGCTCAACTGTTGGATCACACGTCGGGTCGGGTTCCGGCTCCGTTGTGGGCCCCGGTTCAGGCTCCGGATTGGGCGGTAGCGGTGTTTCCACAACCGTCTTCGTCCAGGTGCCCGTGAAGCTCAGATCCGCACCATCAACAACCGCGCTCGTAGGCTCCCACCCATCAAACTTCCACGTTGTCACCACATCTGCGCTCTCGGTGCGAGTGGTACTTATGAACTCTGTTTGTGCCGGAGTTGGAGCAGTGACAGTGGAGCCTTGGACAACCTGCTCCGAATTCGGGAGGGTGGCCATCACTTCTTCGGGAAGCGCAGATCCATCAGCTGCCACATAGTTGTACGTTGCGGTGAAGATCGCGTCGGGATTCACCGTGTACTTCCAGTAACCAACGAAGTTGAGATTGCTTCCAGCCACAGTTGCCTCAGCGGGTTCCCACGCATCAAAGGTCCAGGTGCCTTCGCCGTCGACAACGCTTGTCTGAGCTAGTGCGGGCGGGGTCACCCGTGCACCGTCACGCAACTTAGTCACGCGCTCCGGTACGAGTTTGGTGACGCTCTCGGGGAGCTGACGTTCAGGATCCCGGCTGGCGAAGGTGAAGCTGGCATCGTTGGTAGCAACCATCGTCAAGGTCACCGGCTCCGAAGTGTCGTTGAAACGCAGCGGCATCCCCACGTAGAAGTAATCCATTGCCATGGTGCCGCGCACGGTGGGCTCCACCATGGAGAAGGTCTTGCCGGCCTCAAACTTGGACTGCGGAACGTAGAAGGCGTGCGCCGGGGTGGTAAGAACAAGCTTGGCGGGCTGGTATTCCGGCTTGTCGAGGTCCGCGCCCGTCACCTTGCTGCCGTCCGCGTGGTGCAGTCCAAAATGAGCGGTGAACTTGCCGGTGGCGGCATCGTATGCGGCAGTTTCGCAGCGCATGATCTCGCCGAACTTGGAGGGAGCATTCTGCCTATCCATTTCGGACTGCACAGCCTCGCAGCTCACAAAGTCCGGATTTGAGGAGACCACCGAGGGATCAACAGTGAAGGAAATATCCCACTCCCCGCTGAAGGTTTTAGTGGCGTAGCGCGCCTTGTCAAAGCCATTCTTGAACATCCACGCCATTTTGAAGATGTTGTATCTGTTCCACACACCCTTCATATCGAGGGTGCCGCGGTAGGCAATTTGGTAGGCATCAGCAGCGGTATCGCCCTTGGATGAGTCGTAGAGGAACTCGCTCTCACTGGTGATCTGACCTTCATTATCGATTGCGTAGGCGTCGCTACCTACGGTAATCGGGACATCGGTCGCCGCAGAGGCAGGGACGGTGCTAAATCCGATGAACCCCACAGCAAGGAGAATAGTTAGAACAACACGGATACGCTTGGACAAAATAAGCTCCCCCCGAGATGTGTGCAACCATGGCAAATATTTCCTTAGGTTTATAACTGCTGAAATGCATTTTATTCTCAAAGAATATTCATGTCTATACTCTAAATTTTAGACATTAAGCACCCCGGCCCTGAGCTGGTACGTCGTATATCTCAACCATCCTGCAAGATTATTTAGGTTCCGAAGCCACTGAAATCCACGCATCCTAAAATTCGGTACGGAGCGTACGTCGGGTAGCCCTGTCCCGCCCCGCGGCACGCGGGGCGCCGTCGTCGTACTACTGGCGCACTTTCACTGCACACGCACCGCACCCACACCGGTGCCCATCAATCGCGCCGCATCTGCATGCACACGTAGCCCGCACCTGCACTCAAAGCGCCGGCGCTACATACAACAGAGGGCGGGAGGTACTCTCGTACATCCCGCCCTCCGGCGTTTAGTGTTCTCACAACCGAAAGCTAAGCTCCCGGCAACCGGAAACTACGTCCCGGCACGCGCATGAACTTACTCAGCGTGCGAACCGACACGCAGGCGCTTGAAACCGGTCACCTTGCCGCCGGTCTGGGACACGATGGTCTTGACCGGGGTCTTCGGCTCGCGGGCGTAGCCCTGCTCCTCGAGAACGACCTGCTTGTAGAAGCCGTGCATGCGGCCTTCCACGATCTTCGGCACGGCCTTTTCCGGCTTGCCTTCGGCGATGGTGGTTTCGGTGGCGATGCGCTTCTCAGTTTCCACCACGTCGGCCGGAACATCCTCAATGGAGAGGTACTTCGGGTCGAGCGCGGCGATGTGCACGGCGATGTCGTGCGCGACTTCGGCGGCCTTGGCATCGGTGGCAACCAACACGCCCACCTGCGGGGGCAGGTCGGGGTTGGTGCGGTGCATATAAGCTTCCACGTGCTCGCCCTCGAGGACTTCCACGTGGGAAACTTCCATCTTTTCGCCGATAACGGCGGTCATGGCGGTGATGCGATCTGCAACGGTGCCGTCGCCCAGCTTGGCGGCGAGCAGCGCTTCCACGCTATCGGCGCCGGAATCCACGGCGGCGGTCAGGATTTCATCGGCCATACCGATGAACTTCTCATTCTTGGCCACGAAATCGGTTTCGGCGTTGATCTCCACGAGAATGCCACGCTGGCCGGCAGCGGTATCGGACACATGCGAGGCAACCAGGCCGTTCGCAGCGGTGCGGTCCGAACGCTTGGCGGCGGACTTCATGCCCTTGACGCGCAGGATCTCTTCGGCCTTGGCGGAATCCCCCTGGGCTTCGTCGAGAGCCTTCTTGGCGTCCATCATGCCGGCGCCGGTCTTGTCACGCAGCGCCTTCACATCGGCGGCTGTGTAATTAGCCATGCTTCACTCCTCACTTGTAGCGCTCAGGCTTAGGCCTGGGCGTCAGCTTCTTCGGACTTGTTTTCTTCAGATTCGGTGGCTTCGGCCGGAGCAGCTTCAGCTTCCGCGGCGGGAGCAGCTTCTTCAGTGGATTCCCCGGCCGCGAGAACTTCACGTTCCCATTCGGGCATCGCATCTTCGGTGGCGTTCTTGCCGGCGCCGCGGGCCAGGAGGCCTTCGGCTACCGCATCACCGATGACGCGGGTAAGCAGCCCAACGGCGCCAATGGCGTCGTCGTTACCCGGAATCGGGTAGGCAACTTCATCCGGATCGCAGTTGGTGTCCAGGATGGCAACCACCGGAATGTTGAGCTTATTGGCTTCGGAAACCGCGAGGTGTTCCTTGTTGGTATCCACAACCCACACGGCAGAGGGAAGACGGTGCATATCACGCAGGCCGCCGAGGGTCTTCTCCAGCTTGTCCTTTTCGCGGGACAGCATGAGGAGTTCCTTCTTGGTCAGGCCCGAGCCAGCGACGTCCTCGAAGTCCATCTGCTCGAGTTCCTTGAGGCGCTCGATGCGCTTGGCAACGGTCTGGAAGTTGGTGAGCATACCGCCCAGCCAACGTTCATTCACGTAGGGCATCCCGGTGCGTTCGGCCTGTTCCTTCACGGCTTCCTGCGCCTGCTTCTTGGTGCCCACAAAGAGGATATTTCCGCCGTGCGCCACGGTTTCCTTAACGAAATCGTAGGTGCGGTCGATATCGGCGACCGTCTTGCGCAGGTCAATAATGTAAATCGAGTTACGATCCGTAAGGATGTAACGCTTCATCTTCGGGTTCCAACGGCGGGTCTGATGCCCGAAGTGCACACCAGCTTCCAGCAGCTGGCTCATGGTGACGACAGCCATGCGGCGTCCTTTCTCAGGCGCCATTATTACAATGGCGCGGTATCGGTTCTTGCACGACGGCGGAATTGCCGCCGCGCCCTGGTGCCCACGAACCGCGGTTCCCAATATGCGCCACCCACTGGGCAGCCCGTACCGGGACCGATCCGCGACCCTCGTATGCGGGCACGCGTATTTCGACCGGGGATAACCGGCCGCCTGTACATATTACCCCACCCGGAAAAACTACGAACGGCGGGCGGATGTGATTTTCGCGGGAATCTTGCGGCTAGAACGAAGGTGCACACGGGGCCAACACGTACACGGGGCGGGCGGGGCGAGCGCCGCTACAAGCGAGCCCACGCGACGTCTCAGAATGCGAGTGGGATTGCACAGCACTACGACATGACTATAGGATGATCTGCATAGTTACTGACACTGCAATCTAGGAGCAACCTGCCCTATGCGAGTCCTTGAATCCAAGACCTATCGCATCAAGGAAATCTTCTTTATATAAAAATTGCGAGAACGTCGTATTCTCGCACGCACTTAGCAATGATGCGCGCCCGGCACCTATACATAAATTCCTGAAGCCCCGGGTGGGTACACCTATGTACTTTTTCCTAAATGGTGCGTGCGATAGGGGTTCATGCTGCCCTGAATACGGTAATTGGATTGATAAGGATAAGGATTTTGATAGATCCTCATATTCCCGTCCTCGATGTCGCCCATGTGCGGCGCGCCTTCGGGAAAGAAAAATTTGTTGCAGTTGAAGACGTGTCCCTCCAGGTAATGGCGGGTCAGGTGCATGCCTTGCTCGGCCCGAACGGGGCCGGGAAAACCACAACGGTGCGGATATGCGCCACCTTACTAGCCCCCACGTCGGGACAGGTGCGGATCGCGGGGATTGACGCGGTGCGCCATCCGGAGAAGGCACGCTCGCGCCTGGGCCTGGTGCTGGGCGGCGACCTGGGGTTTTATCCCCGGGCTACGGCGCGCGATAATCTCCTGTATTTTGCCGACCTGCAAGGGGTGGCAAGCGGGCGGCGGCGCGGCGTCGTCACTGATGTTCTTGAACGTGTCAAGCTCACCGATTCTGCCGGGGTGAAAGTCGGGCAGTTTTCGCGTGGGATGCGCCAGCGTCTCCACCTGGCGCGCGCCTTATTGGGTGCCCCGCCACTGCTCCTTCTTGACGAACCGACCACGGGGCTGGACCCCGACGTCGCGCTCACGGTGCGCGATATTATCCGCGACGTTGCCGCCAATGGAACCGCGGTGCTCCTCACCTCGCATTCCATGCCGGAGGTCGAAGAGCTGGCGGATATCATCACCGTCATCGGCGCGGGAAAAATCGCGGTGCGCGGCAGCGTTCGCGATATTGCGGACTATGCCGGGGTGGGTGCAACCACGACCTTCACGCTAGGGGCGCGCAAGGCGGATATTTTCGCGGGCCTCGAAGCTGAATTCCCCGGCGCGGTGATTATTCGCCGTCCGCGCGCGGGCAATTGGGCGGTCACGATCTACTGGGATGCGCGCTCCGGTGCGCAAGCCGAACGCCTGGTGGCGTTCCTCGGGCACGAGCCAGAGGACCTGATTACCCGCCCGGCCTCGCTGGAGGAAACGTATCTCGCACTGGCAGATGGGTTGGCGCGGTGATCCGGCAGTTCCGTATGAGCACTTTTCACGTGCGCCAATTTGTGTCTGTCCCCTATTTCATCCAGCTCATGGTGACGACGACGCTCGCCACCGCACTGGTGCAATTCCTGAGTTTCCGAGCTTTCGGGGCGATGAGCGCGACCCAGGGGTGGGTGCGTGCCGGGATTATCGGCATGTGGACCACGGCCACCTGCGCCGCCGGAATTATTGGTTTCGAGCGTTATAAAGGCACCCTCGTCTATCTGGTGAGCGCGCCGATTGGGGCGCTACGGAGCGTGGCGGCAGTGGTGGCTTCGGCCGGTTCCTTCGGGCTGGCGGCATTCCCGGTGGCCTGGGTGACGTGGGCTCTATGCTCCGCCTCGGTCACCTTTACTGCACCGTCCTGGGGATTTGCGTGCGGCGTTGTTCTGTTGTGGATGGGGTGCTTGAGCGTATCCTTCGTCATCGCCGCGCTTTTCGTGCTCACCCCGAACGCGATTAGTTACGAAGGTCTGCTTTTAGTTCCGATGTTTTTAGCGTCCGGCATTCTTTTTACGACGACGGCGCCACCCGCGTGGCTGGCCTATCTTTCCCTCTTCGTACCCCTCTCAATGCCCACCTCCCTGCTCTTCGGAGAGGTTATTACCGGGAGTGACGTGGCGATCTGGGCGGTCGCGCTGGGTGCGTGGCTGACGGTGGCGGGAGTGGCAGGGCGCGCGGCACTGCGCCGTGCTACCCGCTCCGGGACTTTGGAGGTGATGTGATGCTGACGCGCTATCGCTCGATCATTCGGGTCTCCTGGGCATCCTCGGTGACCTTTGCGACGGTGGGGACGGCGGTGACCACTCTCCTGGTTCTTCCTCTCCTCGACGTGCTTTTTGATGTGGTGCTCGGCAATGACGTGGGGACCCCGGACCTGGTGCGCACCGGCTATGCCGCGGCGCTGGTTGCTTTGGCCACGTCGGTGGCCTCCGGGGTGGTCAGCGCAGTGGCAACCGACCGGGCGCTAGGGATCTTCCAGGAGGTTCACCTGCGCCGGCGTTTCGACGTGGTGTACTGGGTGGCGGTGTCCACCATCCCATGTGCCTTGGCAGTCTCCACCGGTAGTGCAGCCATCGGCGCCGTCTTCCTCCTCTCCCCGGACAAAGATGCGGCACTACTGGGACGAGTAGCGCTCTTAGCGGTGGCTGCCTTGGTATGTGGGGTGCTGCTCGGAGTGGCAGCAGCCGGGATCGGAGTGGATCTGCCCGATCCATATCTGGGGGCGACACTGCTCGCGACGTTCCTGCCGGTGTTTACCGGGGTGATTGTGCCCCTCGATTACTATCCGCCCGCGCTGGCAGCACTGGCGAATGCGGTCCCCCTCTCGGGAACCATTGCCGGTATCGCGGCGCCAGCCGGGTGGTTGGTAGTCCGCGATATTGCGGTTGCGGCGATCTGGGCAGGTATCGGTGTGATAGCGACCCGCCATGCGGTGGCTCGGCTGCGTTCGGGGATGCGAAGGGATGTTGTATGAGTTTTCTGGGCTTTGATGAACGCTGGGCGGCCTACCTGAAAGTCGCGGAAATGAACCTTGGCGACTCCGCGCGCGTGCACGGCGGGCGGATCGCCGCGGTACATCGCGGCGCCGTCGAAGTGCTCCTCGTTGATAAAACCGATGTGCTGGACTCCCCCAGGTATGGCCCCTCGGACGGGGCATTGGTGCGCATTGACCTCGATATTCCGGGCCACTGCCGAGATAGTGAATCCTGGCCGCCGGTGGTGGGTGACTGGGTGGGCGTGGATGATGCCGGGCATATTCTCGACATTTTGCCGCGCCGTACCTACCTCACCCGCCCGTCGGTGGGCCGTGCCGCTCTCGAGCAACCTATCTGCGCGAATATTGATGTGGTTCTCATTGTGGAACCCGTGGTGCCAGCAGCCAGTCGCGGACGTATCGAACGTTTCGTGGCCCTGGCCCACGCCAGCGGGGCATGCCCCTGGCTGGTGCTCACGAAGGCAGACCTGGCAAACCCGGCAGATCTCCAGGAGCTGGGTGAGGGATGCGAGGAGGTGCTTGCGCTTGATGCACGCTCAGCTGTGGACGTGGCGCGGCTCGTTGAGCGCCTCTCCGGCACGGTCGTGGTGGTGGGGCGCTCCGGCGCGGGGAAATCCACTCTCACCAATACTTTGCTCGGAGCCACCCAGGAGGTGGGAGCGGTGCGCGAAAGTGACCATAAGGGTCGGCACACGACCACCGGGCGTCAGTTGGTTTGCGGAGAACACTTCGCGGTCATTGACACTCCCGGGGTGCGCGCTTTGGGAGCCACGATGGACACGGAGGCGATTGCCGATACCTACGCGGATATTCGCGAATTGGCTGCTTCGTGCTATTTCGCGAATTGTAGCCACGGGCGTGAGCCGGGGTGCGCGGTGCGTGAGGCCAGCGCGAGCGGGGCGTTGGATGCGGACCGTCTGAACCGCTATCTGCGGATGATGGCGGAAGCGGAGCGGTTACGTTCCCGCAGCGATGCGCGAACGGCGCGGAGCCAGGACCGACACTCCTCGAAAGAAAACACCCGCGGGCGGCGAGAAACGATGCGTCTGAAGGGTAAAAACCGCGGATAACAGTGCAAAAACCCCGACTAGTTCCAGAATAAAGCTAGAACCATCCACAGGCTGCGAATACGTATGGACTATCCACAGCCTGTAGGTGCCCGCTGGCGGGTGAGCTCTAGTCAGGGAATGCTCAGCCCTATGAAGACTCTCAGGATTTTTGCGACTCGATTCCCCGGTACGCGCTGTGGCCCGGGTACAGCGGCTGGTTCCCGGGCCACAGTGCGCTCCCGTTCCCGTGCGAGGCGCATGATCGTGGCACGCTGCTTGGCCGCGGCAGGCGCGGCTCTCACCCTGGTAGCGAGCCTCATTTCGCAATCGGCATCTGGCACAGTAGCGCCGTCGTCGGAAAACACTCCCACGCAGGCGGCAACTTCGGCAACGGAAAGTAAGCCAAAGGCACCGGTGGCATCCGCGCTCATGGCGAACGTCAGGAATACAACCCATACGACGGCCGCGCCTCCCCGCGCTACTGGCTTCCGCTCCCCTACCGGTAGCGAACCTGTGATCACTCGCCCCTTTGATCCACCGAAGCACAATTGGCTACCTGGACATCGCGGAGTGGATGTGGAGCTCCCAGCGGGTAGCCCCGTCCTTGCCGCTGGCACGGGCACCGTGGTGTATGCCGGGATGCTCGCGGACCGCCCCGTTATTTCTATTGAACACGCCAATGGCCTGCGCACCACTTACGAACCGGTCGAACCACAGGTACGGCGCGGGGATACCGTGAGTACCGGAATGGTGATTGGGACATTACTGGCCGGCCATGAGGATGGCGGGCGCTTCCCCGGCGATGTTTTGCACTGGGGTGCACGGCGCGGGAAAACCTATATTGACCCGCTCTCGCTTCTCTACCGGCGTGAGATTCGTCTTTATCCTTGACCCGTAACGCTTCAGTAATGCTCCTGCGATACTTCTTTAGGCCCGCGGGTGGGCTTGGGCGAAAGCAGCCCGGAGCCTGTCGGCGCTGACGTGAGTGTAGCGCTGCGTGGTTTGCAGAGATGAGTGACCGAGGATCTCTTGCACACTGCGCAAGTCTGAGCCGCCGTTAAGAAGATGCGTGGCAGCGGAATGGCGTAAATCGTGCGGGGTAATATCGGGTACTCCCGCACGGCTGGCAGCCCGGTGCACGACGTCACGCAGCGAACGCGGGTTGAGACGCCTGCCTTGTGCCCCCAAAAAGAGAGCCCGGGTCGGTTCTTTCATAAGAGCGGCACGCGCGGGCAGGTATTCCTGCACGGCCCGCATAGCCGGCACCCCGTACGGGACCACGCGTTCCTTATTTCCTTTTCCGACGACGCGCACCGTCAAATCAGGGCGAACCTGGTCAATATCCAGAGAACAGACTTCGCTCACGCGCAAACCAGCCGCGTACATGAGCTCGAGGGCCGCCCAGTCCCGGTAGGCGAGAGCTTTTCCGCTCTCGACCGCATGGCTTTTCGCGTTGTTAAGCAACTGTTGGGCCTGATGCTCATTGAGAACATGCGGGAGCTCGTTGGTTACCCGAGGTGATTTCAACCGTGCTGCCGGATCCGAAGCGGTATAGCCGCATCGGTATGCCCAGGAACTAAAAGTACGTATCGCAGCAGATTGCCGGGCCATTGAGGCTAGGGCACTCCCGTGTTCGCGCGAATGGGCTAGCCAGGCCCGCAAATCAGCCAGATCCAGGTGTTCGAGATCAATATCAAGATCGGATGAGTCCTGATCCGCCGTCTTGTTTCCGGTAGATAGCTCGTGAAGGAAAGCGAGGAGGGACACCACCTCGTGTAGATAGGCGCGGATCGTATGTTCGGAGTATCCGCGGCGCAGCCGTAATTCTCGCTCATAACGGTCCAAAATATCTGCTACTCGCATACTCCCCAGTTTATGCGAGCCTTATGTGGCCCGCTGCCGGCTCGCTTCTCGAGCCTGGGGCGTCAGGCGCCACTTCCCTCCCCGGCTCTCCGCAATTCCTGCTATCTCAAGTTTCCCGAGGGCCGCCATCACTTCGGTAAATCCCATTCCCGCGGTCTGCGCTATTTTATCCAGCGGCTGGTAATTGCGAGCCGGTAGCGCGTCGCGCACCCGCACCGCCCGGGGATCCCCGGCAAGCGGATCGGTCACAGCTAGCCCGAGCCCTAATTGCACCCCGCCGGCAAGCGCGTAAGTAACCGTTCGGCTGGCCGATGCGCCGCGGTGATCAGCCGTGGTGTTCCCCTCCGCCACCCGAGCGCGATCTTGGACAAATTGCTGGCCGGCGCTAAAGCCGAGCAATTCCACAATATCTTCCACCCCGGTAATACACACCGCGCCTTCTCGCAGCAGCCGATGGCAGCCCGTTGAACACATCGCGTAAATGGATCCGGGCACTGCCCCGACCGGGATGCCGTAAGTATGTGCGTGCCCCGCGGTATTAATGGCGCCCGACCTATAGGGAGCTTCAATAACAACAACGGCACGTGATAGGCCGGCAATGATCCGGTTCCGGGCCAGAAAACGGTGCCGGTGAGGGGCATTGCCCGGAGCAGTTTCGGAAAGGGCAAGCCCGCCAGTATCAAGAATCCGCGCGAAGAGTTCCTGGTGGGCTTTAGGATAGGGCCGGTTGATCCCGCTGGCAAAGACCACCGCGGTCGGAGCGTTCGCGAGTATAGCGCCACGGTGAGCAGCCGCATCAATACCAATGGCTCCCCCGGAAACAATAAGAGCGCCGCGTTCAGCAAGTTCGTAACTAAAATCGGTGGCGATCTTTTCGCCATAGTCGGTAGCGGCGCGGGAGCCCACCATCGCGAGCGCGGGGCGATCCAGCGCCGCAATATTTCCTTTCCACCATAGTCCCAACGGACGTTGTTCCCCGAGCTGTGCTAAGGATCGCGGCCAGGTGGGGCTACCCGGGTAGGTGAAGCCGTAACCTCGGTTAAGTAGTTCACGGTCGCGCGCAAAGCCCTGTGCATCGTAGCGGGCACTCCAGCGGGCAGTGGCTGCGCGCAGCGATTCAGGAATCGGGGCACCCGCGCGTATTTCTTCCAACCAATCCAGAGCTCCGGCGTAACCGAGATGTTCGGTGAGCGCAACGGCATGGTAGTCCTCCCCTTCGGCCAAGCGTGTCCATGCCATTGCTGCGGTTTCTTCTTGCGTGCTGGTGTTTTTCGTGCCGGTGGTTCCGGGGTGAGCCGCTACCGTGTCGGACGTTTCCGCGGCGGTTTCTCTTGCGCCGGCAGCTCCGGTTATTTCGCTGCCGGTCCAGGGTGTTTTATCCTCCGTCATAGCCAAAATATCCTTTCCCGCGCAGGGCAAATGCCCCGGCAACGTCGTCGGTGGTGGGCTGTGTATGGCCTGATAGATCTGCAAGGGTCCAGGCAACTCGCAGGATTTTATCCGCCGCCCGCATGCTGATGAGGCCGCGGGTGAGGGCCTCGCCCAGGCTCGCGCTTGAACTGGGTGCTAACTGGGTATGCGCACGGAGCCAGGTACCTGGTATCGCCGCGTTGATATCCCAGGTTTCAACCCGGAAGCGGTGGTGTTGGCGTTCACGTGCTTCGCGCACCCGCGCCGCGACCGTTTCGCTGTTATCCCCACTACTGCCCGCGGCTAGTTCGGCCCGGCTAGGCCTGGGCAGATTCACTATGAGGTCGATGCGATCCCGGAGCGGGCCTCCGATGCGGTGCTGGTAGTGGGCGCGGTCTGCCCCCGAACAGGTGCAGGAGGTTGGGGAATCAAGTAGCCTGCCGCACCTGCACGGGTTTCCTGCTCCTACCAGTTGGAAACGGGCCGGGAAGCATACCGAGCCTTGTGCGCGGTGAATATGTACTTCTCCCGATTCCATGGGTTCGCGGAGGGACTGGATGGCTCTGGTGGTGAATTCGGGAAGTTCATCGAGGAAAAGTACACCGTGGTGCGCTAGGGAGATAGCGCCGGGACGGGGCCGGCTGCCTCCTCCCACCAGAGCGGTGGCACTTGAGGTGTGGTGGGGTGCCACGTAGGGAGGCCTGGTGGTAATCTCCTCAAATTGCCCGACGATGGAGCGAATGCTGGCGCTTTCTACCGCTTGGGAGCGGGTGAGGGGAGGCATGATTCCGGGTAGCCGGGTTGCCAACATGGATTTGCCCACGCCGGGCGCCCCGATCATGAGAAGGTGGTGGCCACCCGCGGCAGCTATTTCCAAGGCGTGGCGGGCCAGGTATTGGCCCCGTACCTCCGCGAGGTCACCAATATCGCTACTGGCACGGGGCTGTGATACCGGCACGGGTGGCGGTGGTGGCACCGAATCACTAGCAACTCCCAGGCGCTGCGCTATCTGGGTGATATGCCAGATTTCTCCCACTTGGATCTGGGCCAGCGCAGCTTCGGCTCCGCAACCGTGCGGAACGATGGCGTGCTGGAAGCCGTGGTGAGCGGCGCCCAGCACGCACGGTAATACTCCCCGCACCGGGCGCACCGATCCGTCCAACCCTAATTCGCCTAGGAAGACGCTTCCGGGCGGCACGTGGGTACGGGCCTGCGCAGCGAGGATGGCGGCAGCGATCGCCACATCGAAAGCGGTACCAACTTTC
Source organism: Actinotignum sp. usb-actsch-213 (assembly GCF_059085665.1). NCBI lineage: Bacteria > Bacillati > Actinomycetota > Actinomycetes > Actinomycetales > Actinomycetaceae > Actinotignum > Actinotignum sp. usb-actsch-213. Next base: position 58,616 of record NZ_JBHNSQ010000035.1, on the reverse strand, counting down.
GGGGTATCTGCCGGAGACAGATTCACAGTGACGCGCCCGGCCGGGAAGGGGATCCGAGCCGCGGCGAAAGCGGCTCGGATGCGTTCGCGTGATTCGCTCACCGCCGCATCTGGCAGGCCAACGATAGTGAAATTGGGCAGTCCCGAAAGGATCGCTACTTCCACCCGGATAGGCATGCCCCTGACACCGAGGATAGAGACGGTATGGGAGGTGCCAATCATGAGGCGTTCCGCAGATGGTCGATAGTGACGGGACCGGAGGTGGGCACGTTCACGGCCACGATATCCACCGCGAGTGCGGGGTAGTTTCCACCTTCTACGTGGAGCCACTGCGCCAGAAGATGGCGAAGCCTGCGATATTTTTCGGTACTAACGGCCAGAGGAGCGGGAACCGTATTCCGCCCGCGGCGGGTTTTCACCTCAACCGCAACCAGTGCGCCGCTGGGTTCTTCGCGGCATACCAGGTCAATTTCCCCGCACCGGCATCTCCAATTCTGGGCCAGCACGTGGTAGCCGCACTCCCGCACATATGCGGCGGCCACGTTTTCTCCCCATTCTCCGACCTCCCGAGTGGTGGCGGAAGGAGGAAGTGGGGCGAGCTCGTTGCGAGCAATGGTGGCATGCAAAGTTTCACACTGGTACATGCCCCTAGTGTGACGCGGATATTACCAATGGTGGCTCGGGCGGTGCGCGACTGAGGATAGCGTCGTCGTTTCAGATACCTGTGGATAAACGTAAGCTTCGCCTAAGCTCACGACGCAACGTTCTCCCGATTAAAGCGAGGAACCCGGAAGATCAAGTTCCCGAGTAATATCGGTTTGGTTGAGCTCTTCGATATTGACGTCTTTAAAAGTCACCACCCGTACCGAACGAATGAAACGGGATGTGCGGTAGATATCCCACACCCACGCATCGCTCAGGTTCACCTCGAAAAACACGTCACCTGCAGTCGAGGATCGTACTTTCACGTCTACGTCATTGGCCAAGTAAAAACGCCGTTCGGTTTCCACCACGTAGCGGAAAATCTTCACAACATCGCGGTACTCGCGATATAACGCGAGTTCCAGTTCGGCTTCGTAGCCGTCAATCTCGCTCATTATTCACTCCTTACCGCGGGCAAATGCCACGACATTCGATGATACGGGCTCGGCCCCACCTGCGCGATGGCGTGGAGGTGAGCACGGGTACCGTACCCTTTATTATGTTCCCAATCGTAATCGGGGAAATCTTTCGCGAGTGCCTCCATATATCGGTCTCGCTCAACTTTAGCGACGACGGATGCCGCGGCAATCCCGGCGCAGGAAGCATCCCCCTTAATCACGGTGGTGACCGGAAGCTGCGGGACCGTCGGTTCGGCATCGAAGAGGGAATCTTGGACCCACCAATTGTGTTTTCCGTCTAAGAGAACAGCATCGGGGCGTAATCCGGATTTCTCCAGCTGGGCGAGAGCATCCGCAGCCGCACATCGCAAGGCTTCAATAATTCCCACCGTGTCGATCACACTGGCGGCTGCGCTTCCCACCGCTACCGCGAGCGGCCAGTCGCGGGCCGCCTGGTAGATCGTTTCCCGCCGGTGCGCACTCAGCATTTTTGAATCCCGTAATCCGGGTGGGAAGTCATCCGGAGTACTCCCATCCAGGAGGGCAATACCCACGCAGACCGGTCCGGCGATGGCACCGCGACCCACTTCATCCACTGCGGCGAGAATACCCCCGCCGCGTGCCTCGAGCCGAGCCAATAGTTCTTTTTCGACTGTGCGATCAGGTTCCTGCACGCGTACTACCTGCCCTGCCCGGAAAGCACAGCAAGGGGAAGCCCCGGCTGGGCCGCCGTGGCTGAATATAAGGAACGCGGATCAACTGGATTTTCCGGCAGTGCCACCCGCGCACCCGCGGGTGCTGCCGGTTCGGGGACACCGGAAAAAACGTGGCTCATATCGGGCAAACGCCCGTGACGGCTCCACGGTGAGAAAACGTACCAGGCCCGGCCCACAACGTTTTCTACCGGCACGAATCCATTTCCGGATTCACGCTGATGCCACCGCGAATCTTTAGAATTGGCGCGGTTGTCCCCCATCATCCACAGGTACCCTTCCGGAACCTTCACCTCAAATTTCTGCAAGGAGGGCGACACCCCGTAATTGAGATATTCCTCCGTGATCGGCACGCCATTGACCTGCACGCGACCATCTTCCCCGCAGCAGCTGACGGTATCCCCACCTTTAGCGATAATTCGTTTCACCAGGTAGTGACCAGAATCTGCCGGAAGAAGCCCGATGCCTTGCAGGATCCGAGTTCCGGTTTGGGCAATCCAGGACCGGTTTTCTTCCACATCATCAAGCCATCCGCCCGGATCCACAAAGACCACGATATCGCCGCGGCGTAACTCCTCATTATCGGTCACCATCCGGTTGACAAAAAACTTATCCCCGGTACTCAACGTGGTTTCCATGGAACCGGAAGGCACATTAAAAGCTTGTATAAAGAAAGTTTTTATAATGACGGAGACGAGAAGAACGACGGCGACAGTGAGGGCCATCTCCACTACGCTACGCAGGCGCGAGTTACGCACGGGGGCTTCCCGGGCGTCCGCCTCGGGGCGCACCGGAGCAACCTCGGGAGGGTAGGAGGGAGGCTGCTCCGTATTGGCAGCGGAGGACTGACCGTCCGTTGTATTCATGGTTACTCCTCCGTGGTTCACATATGCTTCCGCTCGGGCGAGTTCATCTCGCAACGCATCAGCGTAGAGACCTTCATCCGCGTTCGAGAGCTGCTCCGTGAGCGTTAGCCTTAAGCGGGCTTCAGCTGCATTTATCTTAGCGGGCCCCTCCGACACGTTTTTTGTCTCGTTAGATTCCGGTGGTGTAGACAAGCAAGGCTGCGGCTCTGGCTCTGGCGCCGAATGCTCCGCTGCCCTCACTGCAGGTTGCAGGGCCTGCAATTCTGCCCCATCAAAGAGGTCGTCAAGCTCCGGTAGTTCGTCCACGTCCGGTACCGCATGCAGGTTCTGTACCTCAGGTGCGGGAGCGGCCCGGCGACCACGAGCCTGGCTCCGGTGGGTCCGCCCTGCCGGCCACCGCGAGGCATCCTCCGACGCCCGTGACCCGCCTGACGTGCCCTCGCCCATACGCCCCTCCGCCCCTGCATTAGATAAAAGATACGCGTATTCCATGCTACCAGCGCACGTGAACGTACCTGGGGTTATCCGCGCCGTCGCGCCACATTATTTTAGTAAAGCTCCAGGAATAACTCAGCGTTGCTCTACCGTTATCGGAACTTATCGGAGAAGATGGTGCGCACGGTTTCCTAGGTTATCGGCCCGGGGTGCCCCAGATAAAAATGGACCCGCACCGGGGCGCGGGTCCATATGTGAACGAGAAGTTCGTACCGTTCCTTACTTGGAATCGGTGCGACGTTCGCGAATCTTCGCTGCCTTACCGTGGCGATCACGCAGGTAGTACAGCTTGGCGCGACGCACCCGACCGCGGGTAATCACTTCGATGGATTCAATGGAGGGGGAATGCACCGGGAACTTACGTTCCACGCCCACCCCGAAGGAAATCTTGCGGACATCGAAGGTGGCGCGCAGGCCATCACCCTGGCGGGCAATAACAACACCCTGGAACGCCTGGGTACGGGTGCGGTTACCTTCCACGACGCGCACGTTCACACGCACGGTGTCACCGGCGCGGAAATCGGGGATATCGTCGCGCAAACGCGAAGCATCAACTACATCAAGAGTCTGCATTATTCATTCACTTTCCGCCTCTGCACGCAGGCCAGGGGCGCTGTTATCGGTTAAGATCTCGCCGATGCGCGACCCCCTGCGGCAGGCACAGCGCATTATGAAAGCGAGGAAACTCCACTATTATGCCACAGTCAGCGGACAGGTAAAAATGAGATCCGAGTTGATTACCTCACCCACCTGGAATTCTCGGGTAGCTACCTTTCGGAAACCGCACCGTTTGTAGAATCGTTGCGCGCGCCGGTTGTCTTTATTTGTTCCGAGCCACAGGTACGGTGCGGACGCCACCTCGGCATCAAGTATTCTGTCTCGGCATGCCTCCACCGTTGCCTGCCAGAGCAGATCCGCTACCCCGCTCCCGTGCCAGCTGCGCTCCACGTAGAACTTTGATAGCTCAAGCAACGGGCCTTTCCGCTCCGGAAGGTGCATGACTGGTGCACCGTCCTCGCGCCCGGCAACGTCGTCGTCCCCCATTCCCACCGTACTATCGGGAAGCAACATGAGACTGTACCCCAGCAATTCCCCGCGCGACTCTCCGCTGGCGGCACGCACTACCACCGTCACCCAGTGGGGGTCGGCAAGGTATTTTTCGAAAGCTGCGACGGAAAGATTCGCCGCCTCGAACGCGGCAATATCCGCTTCCCTAAGATAACGCGGGCAGGCATCGGGGAAGGTGCGGGCGGCCAGGTTAGCCAGCTCGGTTGCGGTGCGCCGTCGAACCTCGTGCAGTCGCGCACTGTCCGGTAGCGCCCCGTCCGGGTCCAGCCCGTTCTCAAGTACCCCACCTGAAAACGTTTCGTCCGGTAGCGCCCCGTCGTCAGAAACGACGGCGCCCGCCACCCCCAGGGCCTCGGTATCCACCGCCACCGGGTGGGCGTCACTGGTGCGCCATACATAGCCCGCCGCCGCGAGCGCCGGCCGGTCGTGTTTGTCCAGCTGCGAGGTATCTAGCTCCGCGATCATATCGGGACGGCGCGCAGCGGTGCGCGCGATGGCTTCGTCGCGCCGGTAGCGCGCCACCGCCCCGTGATTGCCGCTGAGCAGTACTGCGGGCACCTCGAACTCACGCCAGCGCACCGGGCGGGTGTAGACACGGTATTCGAGCAAACCGGCCGCACCGTGCGATTCTTCCACGAGGGACTCCGGGTTCCCCACCATGCCGGGGATAAGACGGGTAACCGCCTCCACGAGGGCCACTGCCGCCACTTCCCCACCGTTGAGGACATAATCTCCGAGAGAAAACTCCTCTACGCGCACACCCCGCCCACGATAGTGCTCAGCTACCCGCGCATCAATTCCCTCATAGCGCCCGCAGGCGATAATGATGCGCTCCCGGGTGGCCAGGTCTTCGACGAGGCGCTGAGTGAGGGGCCGACCGGACGGGGTGGGCATCGCGAGAGTAATTGTTTCCGGAGAGCTCGGGCCGATGAGGTCATCGAGAGCACGACCCCAAACATCCGGTTTCATGACCATGCCAGCCCCGCCTCCGATGGGGGTATCGTCCACGGTGCGGTGGATATCGCTGGTCCAGTCGCGCAGATTGTGGGTGCGAATATCAACGACGCCGCGACGGCGCGCCTTGCCTACCAGCGATAAATCGAGCACGTCGAAGAATTCCGGAAAAACGGAAACGAGGTCAATGCGCAAGCTCGCCATTACTTCACTTCCTCAGCGCTGTTTTCCTCCGTCATGCTTTCTTCGGCGGCGCTAAGTGCGTCCCCGGCTGCGCTGAGTGCCCCGGCCAGGTCATCACCGTCCACTACGATCATGTCATCTTCGGAAAAAAGCCCGGCCGGGGCATCAACCACGATGCAGTGGTCATCCAGATCCACCGCCGTCACGATCTCACGCACGAAGGGCACGCGGGTAATCCGGCCATCCGGCTCACGCACCACCAGGATATCCTGGGCGGGGCCGTTTTCTAAGCCGGTAATAATACCGAGCTCGTAACCTTCTGGGTCGAGGACTTCCAGACCGCGTAGCTCATGGGCATAATAGGCATCTTCTTCGGGCTCATCCTCATCAGTTTCCACGACGAGACGCACCCCTCGCAGCGCTTCTGCGGTGTCACGCGTGGTGGATTCAGCGAAGAGCGCGTAGGTAATTCCTCGGTATTCTCGAGTGCGAGTGATGGTGAGCGGCCCGAAATCCGCCGGATCTGTTTCCAGCTGGGTCCCCACAGCGAGGCGGCGCGCGGGCGAATCTGTGCGAACGTCCAAACGGACTTCCCCTTTAAGCCCGTGCGGCGCCCCGATAATAGCTACCGTCAGTTGCATCGTGTCCTTCTCTCAGTTCCCGCACACGGTGGGGAACGGTGGTGGCTCATACAAAACCGGCCCGCAACCCCGAAAGGTTGAGGGCCGGTATGCCGCTACGTTAGTTACGGTCCGTTTCGATAACGTCCACGCGCACGGAGCCTTCGTCCGAAAGCGCGTTGACGACGGTCCGCAGCGCCTTGGCGGTACGCCCGCCACGGCCGATCACCCGACCGAGATCGTCAGGGTTCACCCGAACTTCCAGAAGTTCGCCACGACGATTACGCGATGCCGAGACGTTGACATCATCCGGGTAATCAACAATTCCCTTGACCAGGTGTTCCAGAGCGTCCGTCAGCATTAGGCTTCCTCGGTTTCCACTTCGGTAGCTTCACCGGTTTCGGCTTCCCCAGCTTCAGCGGCGGCAGCAGCTGCGGCTTCCGCTTCGGCCTTCGCCTTTGCTTCAGCGGCGGCAGCGCGGCGCTTTTCGGCATCGTCCTGGACCTTCTTGACCGCTGCGGCGCGCGCTTCTTCAGCGTTCACCGTTTCCGGAACACGCAGGCGACCCTCCTGACCATCCTTGTATCCCTTGAACTTCTGCCAGTCACCGGTCACCTTAAGCTGCGCGAGCACGGCTTCGGTGGGCTGAGCACCCACACCGAGCCAGTACTGAGCCCGATCAGAATCGATACGGATGGTAGACGGCTGGGTATTGGGATCGTAGTAACCGATTTCCTCAATAACCTTGCCGTCGCGCTTGACGCGAGAATCCGCCACGACAATACGGTACTGGGCCGCACGGATCTTACCCATGCGCTTCAAACGAATTTTGACTGCCACTTTTGTGGTCAATCCTTTCTCATTGGGGTGGATTACCCGGCCGGTTGGGGGACGCGCACCGTGCAATCCGTGAACACGGACAATACCGGGTTGAGAGGGACCCGGCATCCTCCAAGTACATCTAGCTATTCTGCCAGAATTTTCCGGCGGAAGAAACAGGCAGTGCGCAGCTGCGCGGTGAGATCACTTACGCCGTCGGTCCGCTACGGTGCCGGTGCGGACGCGCGACAGTCACGGCGCGAACCCCTATCCCACCGTTTCAACCTGACAAGCCCCGCCGTGCCTGGCAAGATGGGAAGCGTGAATACCCTCGCTCCCGCCACCGCAGCCTGCACCGTTGGCACCGTTAGCACCGTGGGCTCGCCCGCGGTTGTGCCCGCACCTACCTCCAAGCTCGTGCGCTACGCCTGGCTTTCCGTTGCGGCCGCCCTCGTCACCATTGCACTCAAAGCAGCTGGCTACTGGCTCACCGATTCGGTGGGCCTTCTCTCCGACGCCACAGAATCCTTAGTTAACCTGGCCGCGGCGGTGGTCGCGGTACTGGCTCTCTCCGCGGCCGCAAAACCCGCAAATGCACGCTATACCTACGGACGCTCGAAGGCCGAGTACTTTTCTTCCGCCGTGGAAGGTGCCATGATTTTTGCGGCAGCCGGTTTTATTATTTTTTCCGCCATTGACCGCATTATTCACCCCCAGCCGCTGGCTGCGCTGGGATGGGGCTTGGGCATTGTGGCGCTCGCATCGTTAGTCAATGGAATTGTCGGTATAGTCCTGCTGCGCGCTGGCGCGAAGCACCGTTCTCCCACCTTGCGTGCCGACGGCAAACACCTTCTCACGGATGTCATCACTTCCGTTGGGGTGATCGTGGGCGTGGGATTGGTGGTGCTAACTGACGAACCGCTGCTAGACCCCATCGTCGCTATCCTCGTTGCGGTCAATATTCTAGCCACCGGAGTTAAGCTGCTGCGCGAGTCGCTCGCGGGACTCATGGACGCAGCCCTGTCCGAGCCTGATACTGAAAAAATCGTGGCGATTCTACGTTCGCACACCCGCCGTGAGGTACGTTTCCACGGGCTGCAGACCCGAGTGGCCGGACGCGATTCGTTTTGTAACTTTGATCTGTTGGTCCCCTCCGCATGGACGGTGCGCGAGGGCCACGAGCTCGCTGAGGATATCGCGGAGGAATTACGCGCCGCGGTGCCTCACCTCCGCGCCCTCATCCATGTGGAGCCACTGGAGGACCCGCGCTCCTATGAGGATATTCCGGAAGGTTACGTGCCGCTGGGCGGTATTTCCGATGCGGTTCCGGATATTGTGGTGGAGGCTTTAACCACCGGAAAGAACGACGACGCCGCTACTTCCCAGAAATAACCACTCTGCCACGAACGGCGCCGCGGGCAAGATTCCTCCTGCCCACTGCGCCGTCGTCGTTATTTAAGGAAGCGCTTGAGCTCTTCCATGCTTGCCATATCGGGTGCCGCCGGGGCGGAGCCGGGAAGCTGGGTGCCCTTGCCGAAAGCCGAGCCCCGTTCGGCACGCTGCCGTGCCGCCGCGGCTTCGGCTTCCTGCCGGGCGCGTTTCGCCGGATTACCCGAACGGCCCTTCTTACCACCCGAAACGTTCTTCTTCGCGCGTTTCTGCTTGCGTGATCCCCCGCCAACGCCGGGCATACCGGGCATACCTGGGATTCCGCCACCGCGGCTCATCTGCGTCATCATCTTCGCGGCACCTTCAAAGCGCTGCACCAACTGATTGACTTCCTGGACGGTGGTTCCTGAGCCTCGGGCGATGCGCTGGCGGCGCGAACCGTTGAGAATTTTCGGGGTGCGGCGTTCGGCAGGCGTCATGGATTGGATAATGGCTTCCACGCGCCCCATCGAGGATTCATCCCACTGTTCGAGGGCTTCGCGGTACTGACCCATTCCGGGCAGCATCCCCATGAGTTTCTTGAGTGAACCCATCCGTTTAATTTGGTTCATTTGCACGAGGAAGTCATTGAGGTCGAAAGCCCCCTCGCTCATTTTCTCGGAAAGCTCGCGCTGCTGTTCTTGCGTCCAGGTGGCTTCGGCACGTTCGATGAGGGAGAGAATATCGCCCATATCGAGGATGCGGGAAGCCATGCGGTCGGCGTGGAAGCGTTCGAAATCTTCCAGTTTTTCGCCGGTGGAGGCGAAAAGGATTGGTTTGCCGGTCACGCCACGCACCGAGAGCGCCGCGCCGCCGCGGGTATCGCCGTCGAGCTTGGTGATAACCACGCCGGTGAAGCCCACCCCATCTTGGAAGGCCTTCGCGGTGGCGACCGCGTCCTGACCGATCATGGCATCGATAACGAAGAGAACTTCGTCGGGGTTGACGGCAGCCCGAATATCAGCTGCCTGCTGCATGAGGACCTCGTCGATACCCAAGCGTCCGGCGGTATCCACCACGACGGCACCGTAGCCGTTCGCGGCCGCGTAATCTACACCGCTAGCGGCCACCTGGATGGGGTCGCCCACCCCGTTACCGGGTTCGGGAGCCCATACGTCCACTCCGGCACGCTCACCCACCACCTGAAGCTGCTGCACGGCATTAGGCCGCTGCAAATCGGAGGCGACGAGGAGCGCTTTGCGGCCCCCGCGCGCGAACCAGCGCCCGAGCTTACCGGCCAGCGTGGTTTTACCCGCGCCCTGGAGACCGGCGAGCATGACCACGGTGGGTCGTCCCTGCGCAAAATTAAGTTCCCGAGTTTCCCCGCCGAGAATCTCAATGAGTTCGTCATTAACAATTTTGACGATCTGCTGCGAGGGATTGAGAGCCTGGGAGCGTACCGCACCGGTGGCGCGTTCGCGCACCGCGGCGGTGAACTCGCGCACCACGGGAAGCGCGACGTCGGCGTCCAAAAGGGCACGCCGAATCTCGCTAATGGTGGTTTCTACATCCGCTTGGGTGAGCACACCCTTGGAGCGCAGATTCTTGAATGCACCGGAAATCCGGTCGGAAAGATTATTAAACACTGGCCAGCCTTCGCGTCAACAAACTCGTTCCATTGTAAAGCAGGGTGCGCGAGCGCGCATATTCACCCGCTGCCGCACGTCAAACTCGAATCTAGCGGCGGTGGACCTGTTCCGCAGCACCGTCGCGCTGTAGCTCAGCTATGCATGTCCTTGGCTCGGCTATGCATACCTTTAGCTGAGCAGCGAATCGACGAAAGCTTCCGGATCGAAGGGTGCCAGATCGTCCGGTCCCTCCCCCAGGCCCACCAGCTTAACGGGCACGCCAAGTTCGCGCTGCACCGAAATAACAATGCCGCCCTTGGCAGTGCCGTCCAGTTTGGTCAGCACGATCCCGGTTAGTCCTGTCACCTCCGCGAAAACACGGGCCTGCTGCATCCCGTTTTGCCCCGTCGTGGCGTCCAGAACAAGGAGAACTTCATTGACCGGCGTGGTGCGTTCCATGACACGCTTGATTTTTCCGAGCTCATCCATGAGCCCGGCCTTATTTTGGAGGCGCCCGGCGGTATCCACGATAATCACGTCCACACCGGTTGCATCTGCCTGCGCCACCGCATCAAAAGCAACGGAGGCCGGATCTGCCCCCTCACGATCCGAACGCACAACATCCACACCCACTCGGTCGCCCCAGGTGACCAACTGATCGGCTGCGGCCGCGCGGAAAGTATCTGCTGCACCGAGCAGCACCGTGGTTCCCTGCGCGCGCAGCAATCGCGCGAGCTTACCGACCGTGGTGGTTTTCCCGGTGCCATTCACACCCACCATAAGAACCGCCGCGGGATGCACCGCCCCGGAATCCGTTTCACTGCGAGTGAGATTGAGGGAGCGATCCATATCTGGACCTACGTGGCGTAGCAGCTCCTCGCGCAAAATCTCACGGACCCGTTGCGGATCGGTGGTGCTTTCAATTTTCACACGCGAGCGCAGACCCTCCATAATCTCGCTGGTGGCATCCAGCCCCACATCGGCCATGATGAGGGTATCTTCCAGTTCTTCCCAGTCCGCCGCGGAGAGATCCCCGCGGGAAAGAATCGCCAAAAGAGCCTGCCCGAAGCCACCCGAGTGAACCAGCCGGGCGCGCAGGCGCTGCATCCTGGAGGGAAGGGATTCGGGCTGTTCAACCGCCGGAACCGTAACGATATTCGGGGTGGTTTCACCGGAGATTTCTCCGACGGCTTCTTCAGCGGTACCTTCCGAGGCTTCCGCGGTGGAATCCCCTTCGAGAACCGGGATGTTCCGACGTTCCAATTCCTCGCGCCGCTGGTTCTTCTTCACCAGGGAAATAACGAGGGGAACAAGGAGGAGGGCAACAACGCCCGCGATGACAAGTGCAAGAACTACAGGATTATCCACTCCTCCAGTCTTGCAGAGGGTGCCGGGTTTTTCCAGCTGGTGCCCTATCAGGCACTGCGCCGTTCGCGCGTTTCAGCGTCTTCACCCTCGACGCTTTCCTCAATATCAACGGTGCAGCTTTGGCCGCCAGCACCGTCAATGACCACGTCCGCTACCAGAGCACCATCCGGCTCCCCGGCAAAATCCGCCACATGGATTTCTTCCGGTACACCCGTGGAAACATAGGCAACGTCCGCCTCCGTGCGAGTATCTTCTACAGCACTTTCAGCACGACGGCGCAGCGGCGGTGCGGGAATACGCGCCCGCAGTTTTTCACTATTGCGGCGCACCGTTTCCGAGAGTTCACGCTCCGTTTCCCGAGCTCGATCAAAGTGCTCATCGAGGGTTTCGGAGGTGATATAAGCTTCGGATTCGTGCGCGAAAGCTTCGAACATATCGTCCACCGCCGTATCGTGGTGGACGATGTCATAAGTGTCCATATCCAGTTCATCAGAGCGCCACGCGTCAAATGATTCCGCGACGGATGCTCCGGTACTTTTCCCGGAATTCCGCGCGAATGACAGGGCATACACCAGCGCCGCGGCAGCAATAATGATGGCGATAACAACGATGATAAGGGGCACGGTCTTATTATGAGAATTTTCGCGGCGGCCGGCTACCTCCGACCCGCACACTTGCGCAATTGTTACCGAACTGCAACGTAACTCTCGCTATTCGCGCAGTTCAGACATGCGCTGGGATACCACGGTGGAAACCCCGTCCTCGCGCATCGCTACCCCGTACAGAGCATCGGCGATTTCCATTGTCCGCTTCTGGTGGGTGATGACCAGGAGCTGGGAAGAGCGCTGCAATTCCCGGAAAATCTCGAGAAGGCGCCCCAGATTGACATCATCGAGGGCTGCTTCTACTTCGTCCATGACGTAGAACGGGGAGGGACGCGCCATAAAGATTGCCACGAGGAAAGCAATGGCGGTGAGCGAGCGTTCCCCACCCGACAGCAAGGACAGCCGCTTGACGCGCTTGCCGGGTGGCCGCGCTTCGATTTCCACCCCGGTGGTCAGCACGTTCTCCGGGTCGGTGATAATGAGATGCCCTTCCCCACCCGGGAAGAGGCGAGCAAAGACCTGCTCGAAACGGGCGCTAATATCGCTGAGCGCGGCTTTCATGACGAGGGTGACTCGTTCATCAAGCTCCGCCACGATATCGAGAAGATCGGCGCGGGTCTTCTTCAGGTCATCAAGTTGCTGCGCGAGGTACTTTTGACGTTCTTCCAGCGCGGCGTGCTCCTCCAGGGCGAGCGGGTTAATGGTGCCCAGCCGCGCGAGGGCTCGCTGCGCCGTGGCCAGGCGCCGTTCCTGTTCAGCCCGCACGTAGGGCACCGCACCGTCCTCGGTGGGAACCTGGGTATGCGGTCCGAATTCCTCTACGAGTGTGGCACTATCGATGCCCAAATCCTCGAGGGCACGGGTGGCCAGCTGTTCGTATTCCATGCGGGCACGGGCAGTTGCCAATTCACGGGCGTGGGTGGAATCTGCGAGGTCGCGTTCGCGGGTACGCAGCTGATCGACGCGTTCGCGTAGGTGCGTGAGCTGCCCCTCGGCGCCGTGTTGTTCTTCTTCTACCCGACGACGCTGCTCGGCCACCTCGGCACGTAAGCTGCGTACGTGCGCTAAGGCTCGCACCGCCGCGGCCGCGACCTGTCCTGCCAGCACCGCATGTTCGGCGCGAACCTGGCGGGCTCGTTCTTCCCGTTCAAGACGTTCGCGGGCCAATCGAGCCCGGTTATCCAGGGCATCAGCGCGCCCACTCAACGCTCGGAAACGTTCTTCTGCGGTGCGCAGCGCCAATCGAGCCTCCGTTTCTTGTTTACGGGCGGCCACAGCGGCTTCGTGCGCGGTATCGCGCTGCCGGGAGAGACGCGTCAGTTCACCATCATCGGGAATCTCAGTAGCATTTTCTTCGGGCTCCGCGAAACTTTCTAGCTCTGCCTGCCGTGCGGCAATATCTTCCCGCAAGGAGGCGGCGCGCGCGACGGCGCGTTCTTCATCGGCACGGGCCGCAGCGAGGGCTTGGCGTAAAGCTCCTAATTGGGCAGTTGCGGCAGCCAGATTAGAGTCCCGCGCCGTCAGTTCGCTCCCGGAAGCCTCGGCGCGGGCCCGAGCCTCTTCCTCGGTACTCTCAGCTTTTCGCAGCGCACCAGCTGCTTCATCAGCGGCAGTGGCGGCGGCATCAAGTTGCTCGGAAGCGTCCTGATAGGCAGCTTGGCGGGTGAGGGTGGCAGCGGCGGTGGCTTCTCCCCCGGTAGCGGTGCACGCCGTGATAACGTCCCCGCTCGTTGTTACCGCGCGGGGTGCCCCGGCTGCCACGAGCAGGCGGGCTGTAACAAGATCAACGGTGAGTGCGGTGCCAGCTAGGAGCTGCTTGAGGAGGCCAGCCAGGTCACTGCCCGTCCCGGACCAACTCACCACCGATAATGCGCGCACGGCGGCATCCGGATCCGGGCGCACCGTCTCGAAAGCGGCGCTGAGTTCACCTTCGCGCGCGGCAGCTGCGGCGTCGTCGTTCTTCCCTTCCGTAATCGTGAGCGTGAGACGCCCGGCTTGCGCCTGCGCGGCGCCACGCAAAATATCCACGGCGCTGTCGAGGTCATTCACCACCGCACCGGCGGCGGTTCCCGCCAGTGCATTTTCCGCCGCACTTTCCCAACCGCGTTCCACGTGGAGGTGGTCTCGTAACAACGCCGCACCGTGCTCGATAGCCCACGCGGTGGCATCTTCCGGTTCCAAAGAGAGCGCGAGGGTATCAACAATGGCCTGTAGGCGCGCCATCTCCTCGCGAGCACGTACCTCGTTCGCGCGCGCCTCTTCCACGGCAGCGCGGGCCTCCAGATGAGCCCGGGTATGTTCTTCATGGGCGGAAGCGAGGGTATCGTCCCCGGCGGAGGTAGCGACGAGCTCCTCCTCAATATCCGTGACCTGCACGCTGGTAGTCTGCACGCGCTGGCGCGCGGCCGCCACATCCTTGTCCACACGTTCAACTTCAGCCGCGAGCGCCTCAAGCCGCGAGCGTACGGCGGTAACCTTCCCGGCACGGCGTGCGGCGTTCTCGCGAGCGTCGGCGCGCACTCGGCTCGCCTCGTTATAGGCGCGCTCGGCCACAGCTTCCGCAGTTTCAGTTTCCTCCCGCTGGGTGAGGACGACGCGCAAAGCATCCTGAGCATCGCGGACGCGCCCCTCAAGTTCTTCTTCTTCGGCCCGGGCCCGTACAGCTCGCGCATGGAGCTCCTCCGGGTCGTCTTGGCCGCCCCGTGCAGGCATGGTGCTCAGGGTGCGTTCACGTTCGCGCGCCAGCTCGTCCATGGCGCGAAATCTTTCCTCGAGGGAAGCGAGACGTTCGGAGCTATCCCGAAGAGCTGAGAGCTGCGGGTTGAGGCGCGCGTGATGGTCCTCTGCCGTAGCGAGGGCGGCTCGGGCCTGAGTGAGGGCCACTTGGTTTTCTTCGCGCAGCTGAGCGGTACGCTGATCTTCAGCAGCTCCGGCTTCCAGCCTGGCCTGCGCCTGGGCCAGATCATCAGCGAGAAGACGAGCCCGCGCGTCGCGTTCGGTTGCCTGAATGATCTGGGCACGGCGGGCTGCCTCAGCCTGTTTGGCGAGCGGTCCGAGCTGACGGCGCAGCTCCGCAGTGAGGTCCTCCACCCGCGTGAACGAACCCTTCATTGCTTCGAGCTTGCGCAGAGTTTTTTCTTTACGGCGACGGTGCTTGAGCACTCCGGCAGCTTCTTCCACAATATTGCGGCGCTCTTCGGGACTCGAAGTGAGGACTTCATCGAGGCGGCCCTGCCCGATAATGACATGCATTTCGCGCCCCATGCCGGTGTCTGAGAGAAGTTCTTGGACGTCAAGGAGGCGTGCCGGCGTACCATTAATGGCATATTCGGAACCGCCGGCACGGAAGAGGGTTCGGGTGATCGTCACTTCCGAATACTCAATGGGGAGCACACCATCAGAATTATCGATAGTAAGGGAGACTTCCGCGCGTCCGAGCGCGGGACGGCGCGACGTGCCAGCAAAAATAACATCCGCCATGGAGCCACCACGCAAAGTTTTCGCACCCTGTTCGCCCATCACCCAGGCGAGAGCATCCACCACATTGGATTTCCCTGAGCCGTTAGGGCCTACCACCGCATTAATCCCGGGTTCAAAGCGCACTGTGGTGGCGGTGGCAAAGGATTTGAATCCTCGCATGGTCAAGGTTTTTAAGTGCACGATTACAGATTATGCCAGACGGCGCCACCGGTGGCGCTACGACGGGGCGTTATGACAGTTGCAACCGGTACCCGTGGTCGCGGTGGCACGCCGGCGACACACCGCACCGTACCGGGACCGCTAGAACATGAAGGGGACGACGACGATCTTGTAAATAAGTGCAATCGCGAAGGTCGTAGCGTAACCGGTCATCACCCGGTTATCGGTGGTACGCGAGGTAGCGTAGGAAAGCACGGCCGGCTGACCGAGCAATCCTGCCACCGCACCCGAAGAACGGGTGGCAGAGGAACCAAGCGCCCACGCGGCAGCCATCATGACTCCGCACCCGACAATACTCACCGCTGCGGCCAAGAGCAGCGATTTCAAGCCCACCATTGTGAAGACGGTCGAGGCAAAAGCAGAACCGGAGTTGAGGCCGACTGCCGCGAGGAAGAGCATGAGGCCAAACTGGCGCAGGGTCAGATTCGCGGGGCGCGGGAGTTGCCAGGGTACCCGGCCGGTGCGGTGCACCGCTCCGAGGATCAGCCCCACCACAAGCGGGCCGCCGGCCGCACCCAGGGAAAAGGCCGCGCCACCCGGTAGCGGGATTTCCACCAGTCCGAGAGCAAAGCCCAGGGCAAGGCCACCGGCTGCTGCCACCCAGTCCAGTTCGGAGGAGCTGGAGACCGAGTCACCGAAATACTCTTCGAGTTCTTCTACCCGCGAGGTAGGTAAGGCGACTTCTACCACGTCGCCCATTTCCAGGTAGGTATCCGGGGTGGCGAGGATCTCGTCATCGGCACGGCGGATAACCGTCACCCGTGCTTCGAAACGACGATAGAGCGGGAGGGAACCCACCGTGAGCCCAGCAATATCCCGATTGGATACCGTAAAACGGTGCACCGCCAGATAGGGATCAGTCAGCCGCCGATGACGCATCCGGCTACCCAGGCGTTCGATAGCTTCAGAAAGCGCCGCCCGGGAAGCGAAAATACGAACCCTATCCCCCGGTTCCAGAGCACGCTCCATATCGAGGATATGCCAACGGCGATTGCGCCGCATTGCTACGAATCGCACCTGTTGTCCGGCTATATCCCGCATCTGCTGCGCGGAGATCTCCCGATCCACGTACACGGTTGCCTGTTCCAGTTCCACATCATCCGGATCGAGTTGGTCATGACGAGCTTTCCATTCCCGGTTAATAAAAATAGCGACCATGACAATGGCGAGCGTGACCCCGACCGGGTAACCAATGGAGTAGCCCACCGCCGGATTATCCGGGTCGGTCATTTCCTGGGCGAGAGCAAGCGAGGGCGTCGAGGTGAGCGAACCTGCGAAAACACCCACGGCAGTACCGCGCAATAAACCGAGAAGCTCGCCCAGTCCCACCGCGGCCGCCGCACCGGCCGTAATCGCAATAACTGAGGCGAGCATAAGGCCTAGCTGTTTGCGGATCTCCTGGAAGAATGTTTCCCCGGCTTCCAATCCAATCATGTAAACGAAAATACCCAGGCCCAAATCTTGCAGGAGCACGAGGAGGGAGGTGGAGGGCGGAACCACCGCACCGACAAGCAAACCGATGAAAAGCGCTCCCGCTGCCCCGAATTTCAGGGGACCAAAAGGAATCGCCCCGAAGGCAGCGCCAAGCGCCACCACAATGAAAACAACGAGAACGGTATTGCTGGCAAGGATATCGAGCACAGTGCCACCTCGGGGTTAAAGACTGGTAGAACGTTGCCTACTCTACCAATTTGGTACACCGTGCCAGTGCTTTCGGGCCCGGTGTCCGCCCCGTCCTACTCGGTAGGGGCTTCGTCAGGAGCCCCTTTACCCATCATTTGACGCGCCATTCCTGCCAGATAAACCGATCCAACTACTGTCACCACCGGCGTGGCGAGCTCATCGCCCGCTTCGGCCTCGGCCCATCCGGAAGCTTCGTCAATCGCGGCGAGCAGATCGCGTTCCACCCGCACCCTTTCTGCACCGAAGACCGCCCGCGCCAGCTCTGCCAGGTCCTCGGCGTCCATGGCACGTTCACCGGGCATATCGGTGATGACAACAGCGTCCAAGACCGGCTCGAACTGCCCGAGGGTTCCTTCCACATCCTTATCTGCCATCATGGCGAGCACCCCAACCCGCCGGCCGGGATAGTACTCTTCCAGCGCGGCGGCTGTGTGTGCGGCACCGTGAGGGTTATGGGCCGCGTCCACGAGGACGGTAGGCGAGGTACGCACCACTTCGAGGCGCCCGGGCGAAGTAACGGCCATCAGTGCATGTTCGACGACGTCACCCGCAAGCGCGCGCCCCCCGAAGAATGCTTCAACCGCAGTGATGGCCAGCGCCGCGTTCTCTGCCTGATACGAGCCGCGCAGTGCGAGAGGAATATCGTCGTAGCGGGCCGCGGGGGTGCGCACAGTCATAAGCTGACCACCCACCGCAGTCTCCCGCCCGAGGACCTGGATGTCTTTCCCGTAGACGGATACGTGGGCGCGGGCCCGGTGGGCTGCCTGAGCGATAGCCGCACCGGCTTCCTCGGGTTGGGAGGCGCTCACCACGCTGGCCCCGGGTTTAATAATCCCAACTTTTTCACCCGCGATCTGTGCGATGGTGTGCCCGAGCCATCGTTCATGGTCGAGAGCGATGGGGGTGAGAACAGCGACGTCGCCGTCAATCACATTGGTGGCATCCCACCTTCCCCCCATGCCCACTTCGACCACCGCCACATCGATAGGTGCGGCGGCGAAAGCTACGTAGGCCATGACCACAAACACTTCGAAGAAGCTCATGCGCGGCCCACCCTCCGCTTGGGAGCGCTGGTCCACTAGTTCGACGAACGGCGCGACATCTTCCCATGCCTGAATGAAATCCGCGCGGGAAATATTATGTCCGTCGATAGCGATGCGCTCACGCACCGACACCAGGTGCGGGGAGGTGAAACGCCCGGTACGCAGACCGTGCTCGCGTAGCAGCGCTTCGATCATGCGTGCCGTCGAGGTTTTCCCATTGGTGCCCGTCACGTGCACGCACCGGTAGGAATGGTGCGGATTACCGAGTAAATCCAGGCACATCTGAACGCGCTCAAGGGAGGGCTGCACCTTATGTTCGGGGGCGCGGGTGAGGATATCCCGGTAGATCTCATCCACCCGAGCTTCTTCTGCGGTGGTATCCGCGAGTTCAACGGTAGGATCAGGTGACTCCTTGACCTCTCGGAGCACCGCTTCGTCCCCGAAAATTCCAGAGTTGAGGACCTCGGAAAGCGCCGCGTCAAGTTCGGCTTCCCGCGCATCTTCACTGTCGTACCCCGCGCCATCGTACCCAACGTTATTCGTACCCATACCTGCCCCTTTCACGGCACACCAGCATATACCACGGGGCCCACGGTGCGACTGGCGCTGCCAGCCCCGTGGGCCCCGTTCCCGCACACTACCGGTCCGCACGAACCCTTATGTACGGATGTATCTAGGAGGCTGATTCCTCCGCGTTCTCAACCGACGGGATGAGGGTGGAGAGGAGAAGCGCAATAATCACAAGGACCGCACCCACCGCAATTCCGGCCTGATAACCACCCACCAGGTTCTCAGTGCCACCCACGGCGGTGGCCACAGCGGTGAGGATCGCGAAGGAAAGCCCGGCTCCCAGGTTGAAGGCACCGGCATTCATTCCCGGTAGGTAGCCCTGGTTATCAGCCGGGGAGAGCACGATACCCAAGCCGTTGAGCATGATATTGACGGTACCGGCGTAGGTAATACCGATGGCCACGCACAGGAAGAAGATAAGCGACTTCGACGGTGCCCCCACACCGAACACCGCGATCCCGAGGAAAATAACCGTGGAGAGCAGCCCCGCCTGGAGTACCTTCTTGTAGCCGAAACGCGAAGCGAGCTGCCCGGCGATCGGCCCCATAATAAGACCGGCAATCGCGTAGGGCGTCAGCGTCACGAAGGAGACCGTTTCGGCCGGGAGCTCCAGACCACCGGCACTGGCTTCCAGCTGCGCCAGGTTCGGGATGAGACCGTTCATGACCGCGAATACCCCGGTCATGGTGAAGAGAGTGGTGGACAGGAGAGCCCAGGTGCGCCGTTGCTTGAGGTAGCGAGTGGCCACTAGCGGGTGTGCGCGCGAGGACTCGATCTTCCAGAAAATCACCGCGGAAACGGCGGCCACCAGGATTTCCACGCCGATGAGCCACCAGCGGGCATCCCCGAGCTTGCCTAACTCATTGAAAGCGAAATAGACGCAGCCAAAAACGATGAGGAGTGCGATAACGCCGGGCCAGTCCATCGGGGTGCGGTCGCCCTGGGATTCACGGGTCCCGAACACCGACGCCAGGAAAGCGACGGCGCACACAACTGCCATGCACAAGAAAACGGAGCGGAAGCCCCAGTTCCCGGCGAGCCAGCCGCCCAACAGGGCGTCTACTCCTGCGATACCGCCGTTGACGGAGGTAAGAATAGCCATGTACTTGGCGTAACGGCGCGGTTCGGGTACTTCCTGGTGCAGCATCACAAGGGTGAGAGGCACCATCGGCCCCGCCGTCCCCTGAATCACACGCCCGATACCGAGGATCGTGACATTGGGAGCGAGTGCCGAGACTACGCATCCGATCCCGGTAGCCAGGAGCATGCCCAGCAGAATCTTCTTGCGCCCGATAAGGTCGCCCCAGCGCGGCAGGAAAAGGGAGAAGAGCGCGGCGGAAGCGAAGAAGGCCGTTTGGGTCACGCCAATTTCAACCTCGGTCGCATTGAGTTCCACGCTCATAGTATGCAGAGCTGGGGAAAGCATGGAAGCGTTGAGCTGGAAGGCGAAGACAGCGCAGAGCAGCGCGGCCATCAGCACGATAATATTCGTGCGCGAACCGGATTGCGCCCGGCCGGCACGTGTGGGAACGGACGATGCCATAGTTTTTCTTTCTCACCGGGGAGGACGACGCCGCACCGTGGCGGCACCGCCCTCCGTTCACAAAGGTTGGGTTGGACGGGGATTAGCCCCGTGGTTAGCCCAGGTAGTGGTGTTCACCCACGCGCTCCAGCGCATCGGCGATGAGATCCCAGAAACGCCCGTGATCGAGTCGGGTCGCAGCCCAGGTGTGGCAGTCCTCGGGAATGGGTCCGCGGAAATCAGCCACTGTCATCCCCACGGTGAGGGTTCCGGTGAGTTCCACATCAATGGGGACCTGCACCGTTTCCACGATGGTGGGGTCAATAAGATAGGCAACCGCGCACGGATCATGCACCGGCGGGTAGTCGAAGCCCTGCGCGTCCTGGTAGGAAGCACGGAAGAAATCCATGAGTTCGTGGACGAAACGGGCCGGCTGGGTGCCCACCGCATCAATTTTTGCGTAGGCTTCCGGGGTGCAGAGCGCCTGGTGGGTGAGATCCAGGCCCACCATGACCACCTTCCACGGTTCGTTGAAAACGATATGCGCGGCTTCGGGGTCGATCTTAATATTGAATTCGGCCACCGCGGACCAGTTACCAACGTGGTACCCCCCACCCATGAGGACCACCTGCTTGACACGCTCGGCCAGGCGCGGTTCCTTACGTACCGCCAGCGCGATATTGGTGAGCGGGCCGGTGGGAACCAGGGTGACGGTTCCCGGTTCGTGCGCCATCACCGTGTCAATAATGAGGTCGACGGCGTGCCGGGAATCAAGCTCGATAGCCGGGGCTGGCAGTTCGGTGCCGTCCAAGCCGGTATCCCCGTGAATATCGGGGGCGACTTCCACCGGGCGTACTAGCGGTCGGTCGCATCCGGCCGCGAAAGGCACGCCGGTCATTTTCATTACGGTGCCCACGGCGAGGGCATTATTCGTAACCTTCTTCAGGGTTTGGTTGCCACCCACCGTGGTGACGGCAAGCAGTTCAATCTGCGGATTCGCCCACGCCAGCAGCATCGCAACGGCGTCGTCATGACCGGGATCGCAATCCAAAATGATTTTTTCCGGGGTGTGCTGTGTTGCCATGTTTTTCTCCACATCCTTGGGGAACTCCCACGGAGTTCTACGTAGTTTCATTAAAACATAGAAACAATAGCTTCACCGCGAGCGTTCGCCGACACCCCGCAAATATCAGGCTACTGGCGCCTCCGCTGGCTCATCGGCTTTGGCTCGCACCAGAGTCGGTGGGAATAACCGCCCTTGGATCCCGTCTACCGCTAGCCCGAGAACAAAACCGAGCACCGCCGGCCCGGCCCAGGCGAGCCCTTCTGCACCCAGCGGGAATAGCGCCAAGAATTCCGCGACGGGAGCGAAAATATCCCATTCGGTGACAACCAGCCCGTCCAGGAGAGCGAGAGGTGCCGCAATCCAGGCGGAGGCTCGGTAAGCCCAATGCAGGCGCCCGGGAACCGCCAGATCAACAAGCGTCACGAAAATAAGAACAATCGCGATGGGATAAATAAAGCGATTGATCGGATTAATGAAATTGAGGATTCCTTCCAGTCCCAGCGTGGACATGGCAAAAGCAAACATTCCCTGCCCGATGAGGAGAGGACGGTACGCCAGCCCCGGAAGATAACTGCGATAAAACTGAGTGGCCGCGCCCAGCAGGCCAATCGCCGTCGTCAGGCACGCCAGAATCGTGATGGCACCGAAAATAAGCTGACCGCTGCGTCCGAAGAAACGCTCGGAAACAGCCGCCAGTGCATCCGCACCGTTGGCAAATCCCTCGGTGGCCACCCGGACCCCGATCTGGGACAGCCCCAGGTAGATCGCGGCGAGGATAATCGCGGCGATGAGGGCCACGCCCGCCGCTCCCCCGAAGAGCGCCCCGCGAGAGGTGAAACCTTTGGAGCGCAATGAGGACACGATGACCAACCCAAAGACGAAGGCCGCCAGCGCATCCATGGTCATATACCCGCTCAGCAGCCCACCGGTGAGTGCATTAGGAGCATACGGTGCCTGCGGAAGGGCAACCTGGGGCGGCAGGTTGAGCACCACCACCGCAATAAGAATCGCCATGAGAATAACGAGGGCAGGGGTGAGGATTCCTCCCACTCGATCCACCATTTTGCCTGGGTTGAGGGCCACGAGCACAGCCACCACGAAGAACACGGCGGAGAAAACGAGGAGGGCGGGGCGGGCAGCGGCGTCGTCGTGCATCACGGGGCGGACCGCAACCTCGAAACTCACCGCGGCCACCCGCGGTACCGCGTACAAAACTCCGGTGGTGATAAAAATTGCCCACAGAAGCGCGTGACCGGGGATGCGACCGATACGGGTCGCAATATCCTGCGGGGTGCCATCGCGGCTAGAGGTGGCAGCGATGAGCCCAACGGCGGGGAGAATAACCCCGGTGCCGATAAATCCGGCGATAGCCAGCGGCGTATTTGTTCCGGCTTGGATGCCGAGCATCACCGGGAAAATCAGATTCCCCGCCCCGAAGAACATGGCGAAGAGCGCCAAACCGGTAACAGCGAGCGTGAGGACGCGCGAGTTTTTCATCCCTGACCTTCGTGTGAATTGTGAGGAGAGTGCGTGGGCCGCGGCGAAGACCATGGTCGTCCACCGCGGCCCGTGCAAGGCACCCTACTCTAGAGGATCACGGCGCGCCGTTACAGAGCGCGCCGGCCTTTAGTACGCGACTTTCGTCACCTCGATGCCGAGCGGTGCGCCTTCTGCACCCGCCGTCACCTGCGCCTGCACCGCGAGAGTTTCCTCCTGGATGAAGGGCAGATAGCGGGTAACCGCATCAACGCGCTCGGCGGGAACCGTGAGGTTGAGAGCGATCCGGTCGGCCACGTGCAGCTGGGCATTCTTGCGTTCATCTTGCACAGCGCGCACGACGTCGCGGGCGTAGCCTTCGGCTTCCAGTTCTTCATCCACCTCGGTATCCAGGGCGATGAAGGAACCGGAATCGAGCGCCGCGGCAACCGAACCCGGGTCGGCTTCCACCGATACGGTGATCTCGAACTGGCCGGGCGCCAGGCGCACCTCCGGATCGGTGTGAAGCACCGCGTCCGCACCGTCTTCGCTCCAGTTCCCGGCCTTGGCGGCTTGGAAGAGCGCGGAGGTCATCTTGCGTAGCTGGGGATCCAGTTCACGCGGGAGAACCTTGAGGTCACGGCTGACCTTCATCCCCGATTGCGCCACGTTCTTGAGCTCAACATTCTTGACGTTCACTTCCAGAGCGATGAGCTCGGTGAAGGGCTCCAGGTCACGGTCGGTGACGATGGTGAGGGTCCGCAGCGGTTGGCGCACCCGCAACTGGTGGGTTTTACGCAGGGAATGCGCAGCGGAGACGACGGCGCGCGCTTCGTCCATCGCTTCGCGCAGCGCATCGTCCTTCCAGGAATCGGGTAGTTCGGGCCAGTCTTCCAAGTGGACGGAGCGTCCGCCGGTCAGCCCCTTCCAGATCTCTTCGGTCACGAGCGGCGCGAGGGGCGCCATGACCCGCATGAGCACTTCGAGCGCCGTGTAGAGGGTATCGAAGGCGGCGTGGTCCTCATTCCAGAAGCGATCCCGGGAGGTACGCACGTACCAGTTGGTCAGCACATCTAGGAAACCGCGCACCCGGTCGCAGGCGGCCGGAATATCGTAGTTATCCAGGTCGGTGCGCACCTTATCGGCCAGGTCCTTAATGCTGGCCAGCAGGTAGCGGTCCATCACATCCAAACCGGAGGGGTCGCTTACCGGCTGGGCGCGGTAGCCCTCCCCCTTCGAGCACGTCGAGGCGTAGAGCGCGAAGAAGTAGTAGGCATTCCACAGCGGCAGCAGGACCTGGCGCACCGTATCGCGCAGGGCACGTTCGGTCACGATGAGGTTCCCGCCGCGCACAATCGGTGAATTCATGAGGAAGAAACGCATCGCATCCGCGCCGACCTCGTCGAACATCTCGTAGACATCCGGGTAATTGCGCAGCGATTTCGACATCTTCTGACCGTCATCTCCCAGCACAATGCCGTGGGAAATACAGGTGCGGAAGGCCGGACGGTCAAAGAGCGCGGTGGCGAGCACGTGGAGGGTGTAGAACCAGCCGCGAGTCTGGCCGATGTATTCGACGATAAAGTCCCCCGGGTAGTGGTCCTCGAACCAGTCCTTATTCTCGAAGGGATAGTGGACCTGGGCGTAGGGCATGGAGCCAGATTCGAACCAGCAATCCAACACGTCGGTGATGCGCCGCATGGTGGACTTACCCGTCGGATCGTCCGGGTTAGGGCGGGTCAGCTCGTCAATATAGGGACGGTGGAGATCCACTTCGCCCTTCTCGTTACGCGGCAGGCGCCCGAAATCACGCTCGAGTTCTTCCAGGGAACCGTATACATCTTCGCGCGGATAGTTCGGATCGTCGGAACGCCATACCGGAATGGGGCTGCCCCAGAACCGGTTACGAGAAATGGACCAATCGCGCGCGCCGGCCAGCCAATTACCGAACTGGCCGTGCTTGATATGCGCCGGGGTCCATTCGATCTGCTCGTTAAGCTCCACCATCCGATCTCGGAAGGCACTCACCCGCACAAACCACGAGGACACTGCCTTGTAAATGAGCGGTTTACGGCAGCGCCAGCAATGCGGGTAAGAGTGCAGGTAGGAGCGTTCTTGCACAAGCACGGCGCGCTCGTTTTCCGGGCGGCGTGCCAGCGGTCCGGTTCCCTCGCGCAGATCGCGGGTGATGGGCAGATTGGCATCAAAGACCTGGGTGCCTTCGTAATCGGGCACCTCGGCGGTGAAACGCCCGGCGCCATCCACCGGAACCACGGGGCGGATGCCCACCTCCTGGCAGGCGAACATATCGTCCTCACCGAAAGCGGGGGCAATATGAACCAGCCCGGTACCGTCGTCGGTGGTCACGAAGCTCCCCGCGATCACGTGGTAGGCATGCGGGCCGGGTGCCTCATCGTCCGCACGATTCATGAAGTAATCGAAAATCGGGGCGTAAGCGCGACCCACTAGCCGCGAGCCGGGGAAACGATCCACAACTTCCGGATCTTCACCCAGTTCCTTCTCGTAAGATTCCAGGCGGGCTGCGGAGATAATCACTCGCTCGCCTTCCAGCTTGCCTTCGCGCGGAATGACGGTGAGGTACTCGATGTCCGGACCCACGGCAATGGCCAGATTGGAGGGCAGCGTCCAGGGCGTCGTCGTCCAAATAAGGGCAAGTTCACCCGTTTCCAGACGCAGCCCCACGGTCAAGCTGAGATCCTGCCGGTCCTTGTAGACGTCGTCATCCATCTTCAATTCGTGATTGGACAGCGGGGTTTCGTCATTCCAGCAGTAGGGCAGCACCCGGTAGCCATCGTAAGCCAGACCCTTGTCGTACAGAGTCTTGAAGGCCCACAGCACCGATTCCATATAGGTGGTGTCCAGAGTCTTGTAATCATGGGAAAAATCGACCCAACGTGCCTGGCGGGTCACGTATTCTTCCCATTCCTTGGTGTAGCGCAGCACCGAGGAACGGCAGGCCTCGTTAAATGTGGCGATGCCCATATCCTCGATCTCATCGGTGGAATCGATGCCGAGGATACGCTGGGCTTCCAATTCGGCCGGCAGCCCGTGGGTATCCCAGCCAAAGCGGCGCTCGACTCGGCGCCCGCGCATGGTCTGGTAGCGCCCCACCACATCCTTGACGTAACCGGTGAGAAGGTGACCGTAATGGGGTAGGCCGTTGGCGAAGGGCGGACCGTCATAGAAAACGAATTCATTGGAGCCGTGCGGCCCGGATTCACGCTGCGCCACGGAGGACTGGAACGTATTGTCTTTCTTCCAGAAAGCGAGGGTGCCTTCTTCCATCTTCGGGAAGTTCGGGGAGGCGGGCACGCCGCCCTCGCGATGAAGCGGATACATATCCACGCGGTGTCTCCTCGTGTCTCAAACCTAATCGGATTGAGGACGACGCCGGAATTCCGGTACCGCGGTACCACCTCATTTGCTACTCACCGCACGCGTGGTACGGCGGGTAACCGCTTCATTAGGACGCTAACGGGTCCACCCGCTCGGTTCTACTGGGCTGCACGGCACGGGCCGCGCGGCTGTTCTTCCGAGAGCTCGCCGGTGATTGCCGGGTCATAGCCAACGCCGCTCATTGTAGCCCTTCCGCGCGCGGTGCGCATCTACCTTCCGGGTGGTGGGCGGACCGGTGGGGATTGGGGCAACGGCGCAGCTCCGGCGGGTGGTTCGCGGGGCGGCGCAAGCATGGTGCGCTCCGTGGAAGGCTCCGTGGTAATACGAGCAAGTTCGCGCATTTGCGGGGAATCCGCGTTTTCCAAATATTCCGAATGCTGGGAGAATAATCCGCCGCGCCCGGAGAAATGATGCGCGGTGAAATCCGGATCCCGGCGCGGATTGAAGCCGAGCGCATCGGTGTTCCCGCCCGAGACCGCTCCCCCACCCAGCGCGTTGACCACGTTAATAATGTCTTTCTTATTGGAAAGGACGTGATTGGAGGCGGCGCTTCCAGCCCCGTGCGCCCCGGTATTCATATCCCATCCCTCGGCCACAACCCCGGGTGTTCCGTATACCACAAGAGTGTCGACGATGCCGGGCCGAACCCGCTCCGCGGCCGCTGAAGCCGTCACTGAACCGTAGGAGTGCCCCAGCAGACTGATACGCGGGCGATCCTCCCCGCGGACCTGGGCAATTCCCTCCGCGAAGCGCGCGAGGCTTGCTCCGCCTTCACGGGCGCGCGCCGGGGTGTAGAGGGAAGAGTCCAGCGCACTTTGCGGAGCGGCGTAATCAAACCAAGTCACCACAGCCGGGCTTCCGGTTTCTCCCCGAGCGGTGAGGATCTCCTGCTGGAGGGTAGCCAGGCGGCCGGCCGCTTCGATGTGGGAATCAAGGGAATTCACCACATTGGTAGTCATTCCACCCACCTCGATGGTGATAGACGAGGCAGTATCCACATCGCCTTGAGATAGGGCCACCTGGATGGTGCGCAATTCCGCACCGGTACCGGTACGGGCCCGGTTCGGCCCGCGATACACGAGGAGTTGGCGTGGCTGGCCGGACTGGGCGGACTGGGCGGAGCCTGCCAGCGGAGAGGAACGCGGCGCAGGCGAGTGCGCCGGAGCTGCGCGCCCCGCGGATAGTCGCGCGGCGGACGAGTGCGCCGCGAATGATCGCCCCGCGGGTGGCGACGAGCTCCGCTTCGAATCCTGGGACGAAGCGGAGCGAACCGGGGCCGTGGAGATATGCTCGCGCCAATTGCGATCCAGGCCGCGCTGGGTGCGGATCATGGCGTACGCAGCCAGGTTGGCGGTGATGGTGGCATAGCGCAGTTGAGCCGCGCCGAGCTGGGCGGTGCGAATCTCCCGATCAGTTTTCCCGAGGTTTCCCTCAAGATCCGCCTGGGCACTGGCGATTTCCGCGGAAAGCTCGGCCAGAATCGGATCGTAATAGGCGCGGGCCATTTCTTCGTCATGACGGGCCACGGCAATATTGGCGCGGTCCCGCACCGCGTAGGGTATTCCGTCCAAATTCCCCAGATCCTGAGGGGCATGGACGAGCACATACGAGCGCTCGGCATCTCCCAAGGATGCCCACCATGCCTGCACATAGGCCGCGCTTTTCCCAACCGGCACCCGCCCGACCGAACGATAGTAATTGGTGCGAGCCTCCGGGGCTATCTGCCCGGCAGCCAGCTGGTTGAACACCCTGTTTAGATAGCTGAGCGTATTATCGGCCGATCGGTGGGCTACCTCTACCTCCGCTCTAATCTGTACCACTATCTGGTGGCGTTCCCACTCCGCTACCCCGGTGCCATCCGCGCCGGCGAGCGGGTCGATCACCTCACCGCGAGGGGTGATCTCCATTCCGGCAGCATTCGCACGGGAGAGTGCTTCGCTCACTGCCGTTTGGGTACGGGTGATTTTATGCTGCGCTTCCCCCAAAGCCTGGATCAGGTGGTCAATACGGTCGGTGTGCGCGGCGGCGCGCGCGGCCAGGGCCCGCACATCGGAAAGGAAGGCACGTGCTCCGTAGCCTTCCCAGGCTCCCTTCAAGGAGCGCGCGGCTAGCTGGCGCAGCTGCCAGCTGGCTTCTTCGCAGCGCCTGCGCACGGCCGCTACCTCATCGAGAACCGCTCCGAGCAGGGCCCCGTTCCAGCCACGCAGTTGCCCCCACGTCACCCGGAGATCTTTCATCTTCCGACCCCCGCAATATCGAAACCGGAAATATCCACGCCCGCGATATCCACGCCGGCCCCGCCGTCTGCCTCCTGGTAGATGCGCCAGGCCAGTGCGAGGGATGCTGCTAGCTCATCGGCTCGGGCCGCGATATCGCGGGTGTGCCTATCCAGGGCCGCGCATCCCGCGCTCACGCTGGCCGGCGGTGGGCTTCCAGCCAATGCCGCCGCCACCGCTCCCGGCACGGTATCTACCCGCAGCGGAGCCAGCGCGGCACTCACGTCCGCAAGCGCGGCGCGCAGCTCCGCCGTCGCAGACTCCGTGATAAGAACACCATCCACCGTGACCTCCCCTCTTCGCTCCTGTTTCCTTTGCGCTGGCTACGTTTGACTTCTGTGCGCTGGCGCCGCTTACTTTCGTTGAACTGGCCCCGCTTGTTTTCTGGGAGCCGGCTCCCCCTGCCAAACGCTTGAGCCGATGGTGCCAGGAAGGGAAAAATCCGTCTAGGGCCCATCCACAGGCGGAGTTCGGCGCGTGTAGTTATCCACAGGTAGGGGCGCGGTAGGGTGAAGTGTGCGTGTTTTAGTGACTTATTTTGAGCCCTTTGGTGCCGATACCGAAAATGCGAGCCGGGAGGCAGCGCTGCGCTCCGTCCCTCATCTTCGAGATATGAATCTTCCTTGCGAAGTGGAGGTCGCGACGGCCATGTTGCCGGTGGTGTTCGCGAGCGCCGGACAGGTGCTGGCCGAGGCAGTGGAGCGTTTTCACCCCGATGCGGTTATTGCCATCGGGGAAGCGGGCGGGCGTAGCGCTATCACCCCGGAACTCCAAGCTTTTAATGAGAATATCGCCCGGATTCCGGATAATGTGGGAGCTCAACCCGATGGCGAACCCGTGATTGCGGGCGGTCCTGCCATCGCCACGAGCCCCGTGCGGGTGGCGGATATTACCCGCGCTATTAACGGGGCCGGTATCAATGCGGAAACGAGCCGAGATCCGGGGCGTTACCTCTGCAATAACATCGCCTACCGCGTGGCCCAGCTTGCAGTTCCCGGTATTTTCATTCACGTTCCGGCTCTGCGCACCGTTGGGGTGGCCACGGTGGGTGCGGAAACCGACGTACCGTCCGCGCCGCAGCCTGCGCCACTAACCGACGCCGGAGATGCAGCATTGCCCAAGACGGTGCACGGCGCACCGTTAAACGAGGGCGCCACCCCGGCGCTCCCCCGGCCCGCCACCACCTTCGATGAGCTCGGCCTCGGGATTGCCGCGGCGATTGCTGAACTTGCCCGGCAGATCACCGCGACCCGGTAGTTTCCCGCACGACGCTGGCGCGGTGCTGGCGCTACGCCGGCACCGCGTGCGCCCCGGTGCCCCTACTTTCCGCCTAGCCCCGAGGAGGGTAACTCCACCACGTTGTTGCCGGTACGGGCCACCGTCCACGAATTCGCCTGGGCAACGGGGCGGATAACCACCGAATCGATATTGACGTGGGCGGGGCGGGAGAGCATCCATACCACCGTCTCAGCAATATCCTCGGCGAGGAGCGGCTCAGCTACCCCGGCATACACGTTCTGGGCTGCGGCATCTGATCCGAGTCGATTCTTAGAAAATTCCTCCGTCATCACCATGCCCGGGCGCAGTTCCATGAGCCGCACCGGTTCTCCCACCAGTTCCAGACGCAAAGTGTCCTTAATCATGCGTTCGGCATGCTTGGCCGCCGTGTATCCGGCTCCACCCACGTAGGTTTCCTGCGCCGCCGTGGACGTCACAAAGAGAATGCTCCCGCCGTTCTCGCGCATATGTGGGAGCAGCGCCCGGGTCAGGCGCAGGGTACCGAGTACGTTCACGCGGTACATCCACTCCCAATCCTCGATTTTCGCGTCCGCCACCTTGTCCTGCCCGCGGGCGCCGCCTGCGTTATTGACCAGGGAGTCCACCCCGCCGGCTTCCGCTACGGTGGCGGCGAGCCGTGCGACGTCGCCTTCCTCCGTCAAGTCCGCCACCACGTAGCTGCACCCGGTTTGTTCGGCGAGCTGCCGGAGCCGATCTTCGCGCCGGGCGGTGGCGATCACCTCAAATCCGGCCGCGCGTAAAGCGCGAACGCTCGCCGCCCCAATTCCGCTGGATGCTCCGGTCACGAGTACTCGATGTGACATGTCAAACCCTCCGTTCTGCCGGGTGAGAGCCACGCCGGCCATAAAACACCTTTCTTCAGCCTAAAATAAAACGCGGAGAGCATACCCGGTGTTCGCTCAGCGCCGCTGCGGGAGCACCGGGCCTAGCTGGTAGAAAGGAAGTGCTCGTGATCGGCTTTATTGGAACCGGACATATGGGAGGGGCCCTGGCGCGCGGGGTGC
Organism: Actinotignum sp. usb-actsch-213; assembly: GCF_059085665.1. NCBI lineage: Bacteria > Bacillati > Actinomycetota > Actinomycetes > Actinomycetales > Actinomycetaceae > Actinotignum > Actinotignum sp. usb-actsch-213. The sequence continues at coordinate 27,775 of NZ_JBHNSQ010000035.1, read as the reverse complement.
TTGCCGCGGGTGCGGATCCGGCATCCGTCGTCGTTTCCGCGAAAGACGCGCAGGCGGCGCGCGACTTCGCAAAGGAAACGGGGGTGCGCCCGGCCGTCTCAAATACCGAGCTGGTCACGGCCGTGGGTGACGGAATCGTCGTCGTCGCCGTAAAACCATACGCGGTTGCGGGCGTTCTGAGAGAGATTAACGACGCCGCACGGCAATGCGGCACCGTCGTCGTGTCTATCGCAGCGGGCCTTGAACTTGCCACCCTCGCCCACCATCTCGCCCCCGGTCAGCCACTCGTGCGTGCCATGCCGAATGTAGCCGCCAGCGTGCGTGCCTCCATGACGGCGCTATGCTTCTCAAGCTCCGTCACCCCCGCTCAGCAGGACGCGGTGCGGGAAGTTTTCGCTGCCGTGGGTGCCCATATCACCCTGGAAGAAAAGCATTTTTCCGTCTTTTCCGCGCTCGCCGGATGCTCCCCGGCTTTCACCTTTACTTATATTGATGCCCTCAAACGGGCCGCGGTTGCCGATGGTCTCCCGGCCGCGCAGGCGGTGCGCATCGCCGCGCAGGCGGTGGAAGGTGCGGCACGCCTGGTGCTCGCAAGTGAGCTGTCCCCTGCCGATTTGGCAGATACGGTGCAGTCGCCGGGGGGCACCACCGTGGCCGGTGTGGTGGAATTAGAACGCGCCGGTTTCGGAGCGGCCGTTGTGCGCGGCGTGCAGGCCAGTATTGATAAAGATAGGAACCTCAGCTAAATGAACGGACTGTCACTCCTTGGCTTCGCTGGGATTTTCCTGGTGGTGCTGCTGTTGTGGGGGATTTCCATGCTGCGCGAGGCCCGCTCGCTGCGTTTTATGCGTACCCACGAATGGAGCGAGGAAGAAAAAGAACGTATTTTGACGGCCGCGGCGGAGGGAACCGCCACCGCCATGCGCGCCGCGAAGAAAATCCACCCCATCTTGACCGCGCGCCACGCTCGCCTCGTGGTGCACGATCTGGAAAGCGAAGCCGCTGAGGCTCGCCGGCGCGCCAAGCGTGCCAAACCCGGGACCCGCGCGTCCCGCTCTATCCGCGATACTGACGCAAAGGAGAGGTAGCTCGCCTTTTAACTCCACGTTTTCCAACGGTTCACATTGACTCGATAGATACATATATGGTGACGCCTTCGTGCTGAGATGCGCCGAGCCATATTTTGACTTCACTACCTGATGGGAACAGATATGAAGCGTTTTGCGGGCGTCGCCCTGCTCGTTGCCGGACTCGCGCTGTCCGGCTGCTCAACCAACCCGCCCTCCAATGAGGCTTCTTCCTCCGCTAGCGGCCCAGCCCCGGTTCAGAATGCGAACCCGGATGCCTCGGTGCACGTTGGTTTTATTTTGGAACCCACCGGCCTGGATCCGACCTCGGTATCCGGCGCGGCCCTCGATCAGCTTGTTATCGATAATGTTTATGAAGGACTCACCCGCCGCGCTGAAAACGGTGATATCTTGCCAGCTTTGGCTACCTCCTGGGATATTTCCGAAGATGGGCTGAGCTATACTTTCCATCTGCGCGAGGGTGTTAAATTCCACGACGGTTCTGATTTTGATGCCGCGGATGTTGTTGCCACCCTGGAAGCTTCTGCTGCCGAGGGGTCGAAGAATCCCGATCATAAGCTCATGCGCACTTTTAAATCCGCGCAGGCTTCCGACCCGCATACCGTCGTCGTTACTCTATCCGAACCGAATATGAATTTCTTGGACAGCATGTCTACGGACGCTGCCATGATGGTTCCTTCCGATAACACGGTCGATTTGAATAAGGAATCGAACGGTACCGGCCCCTTCACCATCGGTGATTGGAAGACCGGATCCACCATTACCCTCGAACGCAATGACAATTACTGGGGCGATCCGGCCGGCACCAAGGAAGTGGTCTACCACTATTACGCGGATCAGACCGCAGCCGGCAATGCGCTTGCCTCGGGACAAATTGATATTCTCACCACCCAGAACACCGATACGGTGGAGCGGTTCGCGGCCGACCCGGCAATTATTACCTCGCAGGGTACGGAAACCTCATGGATGACGCTCGGCTTCAACCACAGCAACCCGGCTCTGGCTAATAAGGATGTGCGTACCGCTATCCGTAAGGGCATCGATAAGGATGGCCTCATTACCGCGCTGGGTGGGAACATGGTGCGGGTGGGTTCCATGGTTTCTCCCGGGATGGCCTGGTGGAGTGATTCCCTCAATGACATTGATTCCTATGATCCGCAGGCGGCCCGTGAACTGCTCAAAAAGGCCGGCGTTGAGAATCTCTCTCTCAACCTGCGGGTAGCTAATAATTACGATTCCGCTATTTCCGAATATGTGGCTGCCCAGCTCAAGGAGATCGGCATTAATGTGACGATTGACCGGATGGAATTTTCCAGCTGGCTCGATGAGGTCTACCGCGGGGGAAATTACGATATGACCATGGTGCTCCACGTGGATCCGTGGACGCTCACCTACTACTCGAATCCTAGCTACTACTGGCATTACGACAGCGCGCAGGCCCAGCGCCTCAATAAGGAAGCGATGACCGCCAGTTCGCTGGCCGAACGCGATAAGAAGCTCGGTGAGCTGGCCGCTTTCGTTTCCGAAGATGCAGCCTCGGATTGGCTCTACAGCCCCAAGGCCATTATTTTCTCCCGGGAAGGGGTCTCCGGATTCCCGACCAACCGGACCGGTTCTCGCTTCTACGCCGCTGATATTCAGGTTGCGCGTTAATGGCTGAACCACTCGCGCTCGCGCAGGTGCCGGGGGCCACTGCGGATCCCGGCACCGTGGACCGCGAAACGGTGCTTCGCACCACGACGTCGCGCACCGCCCGCATCGTGCTCGCTGCGCTGGGGTGGGCGGTGGCGGCGTTATTCCTCGCCTCTTTCGTAATTTTCTTCGCGCTCCACACCCTGCCCGGGGATCCGGCTGTCATTATGGGTGGCCTGGATGCTACCGACGCGCAAATCGAGGCGATCCGGGCCGAGCACGGCTGGGATCGTCCTCTCGTCGTCCAGTATCTGAGCTGGTTAGGCGCTGCCCTCACCGGAGATTTCGGCACCTCCCCTTTTTCTTCTCTTTCCGTGACCCACGAGCTCGTGACGAAGCTCCAGGTCACCGTACCCCTCGCTCTCATGTCCTTGAGTTTGGCGGTTATTTTCGCCTTGCTGATCGGGGTGTATGCCGCGGCCCGTTCCACCACCCTGACCGGGCGCCTCGTCTCCTGGCTTTCCCAGCTGGGTATCGCCATCCCTACGTTCATCGTGGGTATGTTGCTCGTGATGTACCTAGCAACCCCGCTTCATCTTCCCTCCACCGGTTTCCCGCGCGAGGGATGGGGCGATCCGGGGGCGGCGCTCCGTAGTCTCATCCTGCCCGCCATTACCCTGGCGATTCCACAAACGGCGGGACTGGTGCGCTACGTGCGTTCCGCCGTGCTGGAACAGCTCGGCCAGGATTATGTGCGCACCGCTCGCGCCCAGGGGATGAGTCGCAGGCGTGCCCTCCTCACTCAGGCGCTGCGAAACGCCTGGCTCCCCCTGCTGGCTGTTATCGCTCTCGATGCGGCGGCCCTCCTCATGGGCACCGTGGTGGTCGAACAGGTCTTTGCACTTCCCGGCATCGGGCACCATCTGGTTGCGAGCGTATCCACCCGCGATATTGTTACTGTCCAAGGTTTCCTCATGGTGCTCTCCGGAGCGGTTATTCTCCTGATGATGCTCTCCAACGTGGCTTCCCGCCTCCTCGATCCGAGAGTGAGGTTGCGATGAGTATTCCTTCTCCGGCGCTGCGAGCGCTCTCCGCTACGTCGCCGTGGCGGGCACGGTTGCGGGCGCTGCTGCGCAATCCGGCCGGCCTCATCGGCACCGTGGTGGTACTGGCGGTGCTGGCCACCTTCCTGCTCTCCTTCATCTGGGTACCTTATGATCCCGAAAGTGTGGATTCGCGGGCTTCCTGGGCCCGCCCGAACGGGGCGCACTGGTTCGGCGCCGACCAACTCGGGCGTGATATTTTCTCCCTCATGGTGCTTGGTTCGCGGGTCACGGTGCTCACCAGCGTGGGTGGAGCGGCGGTAGCCTTGGTGGTCGGGTTGCTCCTCGCCTCGGTTATTGTATATGCCCCGCGTTGGCTCGGCTCCCTGATGGAGCGCCTCACCGACGTGTGGGTGGCTTTCCCCACGCTCATTATTGCCCTCATCCTTGTCACCGCTTTTTCTGGCTCCACCCTCACTTCCACCGTTGCCATCGGATTGGGCTCCGCCCCGGCGGTTACCCGCACCGTACTGCCCGAATTGCGCCGTGCCACCGCCTCCGATCATGTGCTCCTCGCCGTGGCCGCGGGGGCGCGTTCCTGGTGGATTCTTTCGCGTCATATTTTCCCGGCGATCACGCCCACACTGATCGTACGTGTCACCCAGGTCATGGGAACGGCCACGCTGGCGGAGGCTGGGCTGTCCTACCTGGGGCTGGGAACTCCGCCGCCCACTCCCTCCTGGGGGCGTATGCTCTCCACCTACCAGAGTTTCATGTATTCCCACCCGACGGTTATTCTCATTCCGGCCACCGCGATTATCCTTACGATTATTGGATTTAACCTCTTGGGGGACGGCCTGCGCGACGTGCTCGATCCGCGCGGAAGGGAGACACGATGAGTCTTCTTGAGGTACGTGATCTCACTGTGGCTTTCGGTTCCACTGACGTGGTGCGGGGAGTTTCCTTCACGGTGGAGGCCGGCGAACGCGTCTGCCTCATCGGCGAATCCGGATCCGGAAAATCGATCACGGCCATGGCAATCCAAGGGCTGCTCCCCCGCGGGGCACGCGTGACCGGTTCGATTCGTTTCGAGGGGCGCGAATTAGTAGGCGCTTCGGACGCGGAGTTCCAGAAAATCCGCGGGCGCCGTATCGGCTGTATTTTCCAGGAACCGCATACAGCACTCAACCCGATTGTGCGCATTAAGCACCAGTTGGTGGCGGCTTCTCGTATTCACGCGGGATTAAAAAAATCGGCGACGGCGCAGCGGGCCAGCGAGCTGGCCCGCATGGTTGAGCTCCCTAGCCCGGAAAACATCATTAACCGCTTCCCCCATGAGCTTTCCGGGGGCCAGCGCCAACGCGTAGTTATTGCCATGGCGATGAGTTTGGCCCCCGCCCTTCTTATCGCAGATGAGCCGACGACGGCCCTGGATGCCACGGTGCAGTCCCATATTTTGCAGCTCATGGACGATGCCGCCCGCGAACATGGCACCGCTGTTCTCATGATTACCCACGATATGGCGGTGGCCTACCACACCTCCGAACGTATCCTCGTGCTGCGCCGGGGAGAATTGGTGGAAGAAGGTAGCGCCGCGGATATTTTGCTCCGCCCCGCGCATCTCTATACTCAAGGGCTGGTGGCCGCGGCTCGCGCCACTAGCTTGCAACGCCCAGCAGCGGTGGGCGGCCAAGCGCGGGTAGGAGAAGCGCAGGTGGTCGCCCCGGAACTAGGAGAACAGCAAGGCCTGGCGGTGCACGGAGGTGACCGGTCATGACAAGCGCATCGGAAAAAACCTGGGATCCGCGCGAGGCTGCCCTCCGGATGACTTCCCGGGCCCCGCTGGAAAAGGACTGGCCCGTCAAACGCGGGGATGTGCTGTTCAGCTGCCGGAACGTCACTAAATCCTACGGAAGCACCCTGGCTCTGGCACCCACGTCTTTCGAGGTGCGAGCGGGGCGGTCGCTGGGGATTATTGGCGAATCCGGCTCGGGAAAAACCACGCTCAGCCGCATGATGCTCGGTTTACTCGAGCCTAGCGGCGGCTCAATCACCTACCGGGGTCAGGAGGTGCGCTACGGAAAGTTGGGTGTTACCCGCCTGCGCCACGAAGTCCAATTGGTGCTGCAAGATCCTTTTGCTTCCCTCAATCCGCGGATGACGGTAGGCCGGATTATTGAAGAACCGCTGCGCCTGCTGCGCGTTCCCGGCAACCACCGGGAGATGGTGCGCGATGCGCTGGCCGCCGTGGATCTCAACCCGGAATGGGGCTCCCGCTATCCGCACGAACTTTCGGGAGGGCAGCGCCAGCGGGTGGCAATTGCCCGTGCCGTGGGCTGCCAACCCAAGGTTCTTATCGCCGATGAGCCCGTCTCCGCCCTCGACGTTTCGGTGCGAGCCACTGTCCTGGAGCTTCTCCACGACCTGCGCACCCGCCTGGACCTCACCCTCATTGTTATCTCCCATGACTTAGGCATTGTCCAGAATCTGTGCGAGGACACCCTCGTGCTACGCGGGGGCACCGTCGTCGAATATGCTCCCACGGCGCAGGTGCTGGAGCATCCGCGCCACCCTGCCACCCGGGAACTTATCGCAGCGGTGCCGTTATTGCCCGAGCCGACACAAGCGGGGAATTCCGCGCCACCCGCCATACCCGCCCCGTCCGCAGCATCAGCTACATCCGCCGTATCCACCACGCTATCCGAGGGAGACGATGACCTATGAGCCTGCGAATCCTGCACCTCTCCGATACCCACCTTCTAGCCGAGCGCGCCCGCCACTACGGAAAAATTGATACTTCCGGGCTACTGGAGGCGGCTGCTGCGGCCGCTGGCGAGCTCGCGCCCTGCCAGGCCATCGTGGTCTCCGGAGATATTTCCGATGACGGCACGCCCGATTCGTATACTTTCGCGGCCCGCACCCTCGCCCCGCTCGCGCAGCAGTGGGGTGCCCCAGTAGTCTGGGCCTGCGGGAATCATGACCGGCGCGCGGCGATGCGCGAAGCCCTCAGCCTGCCCGGCGCGCCCCTGGACCCGATTTTTACCATCACCGATATCACGGTGGGAAAGGCGCGCTGGCGCTTCGTTGCGGCAGATAGCTCCGTTCCCGGGCGTGGCTTCGGCTACCTCGGCGAACAGATTCACCGTATCGAGGACGCTGTGACCGACGCCTACGGCGCCACAAAAGTGGACGGTACGCCCGCCCACGAGGAAGAGAGTGCACCTCTCCACTCCGTCCTTGTCCTCCACCACCCACCGCTGACCGCCCCGACGGTGCTCCACGGGGCACTGCGCCTCATGGACGCTCCGCGCCTGGCACAGGGCCTGCAATCCTGGGAAGCGGCGCCCACCGTGGTGCTGGCGGGCCACTACCACCTGGCCGGACGCGGACGCGCCGGAGGCGTTCCGGTAGTAGTCGGCCCGGCTCTCTCCAACGAAACAACGCTCGGACGGGGCCCCGAATGGGAAAGCGCACGAGCCCGCTCGGCTTTTTCGGTGGTACAGATCAGCGAGGCCAGTATCCAACAGGACATCATCTACCTGGACGACGTTGCAGCCTCATTGCCCAGTGGAATGGAGCCGGGCGAGGAAATCTTTGCGTACACGCCTGAGGCAGTGGTGGCTATCGGGCGGCGGGCCGGGCGGCCTGGCTGGAGCCCGAGCGACCCGCTGGACTGGGACGGCCCCGGCGCCTACCTCCTGGAAAACACCCTCTACGCCAGTTCGAAAGGACAGTGATGACTTCCCCACGCTTGCCCCTCGGCCTGCATAATCTTCGTTCCCTGGGCGGAACCCCGGTGGCCGGCGGGCATATCCGCGAGCGCGCCCTGCTGCGTTCTTCCGCTGCTTTCCGCCACGATGAGAGCCTGGGAGATTTTTTGAGAGCACAGGGCATCACCGGTGTTATTGATTTGCGCGACGACGCCGAACGCGCCGGCACCACCAATTGGGCAGATTACGGGGTGAGCGTTGCTTCCGTGCCTATTTTCAATAACCAACTTGCCCACCTGGAATGGTCCGAACTTGCCGATTTGTATATGCAGATGGCCCGCAATTTCGGTGGGCAATTGGCGCAGGCGGTCACCGCGGCCGCGGAGCTATCCGCGGAAGGCGGGGTGCTTATCCACTGCACCGCCGGTAAGGACCGCACCGGGGTGGTCACCGGGCTTATCCTCTCCATCCTCGGGGCGAGCCGCGACACAATCCTGGCTGATTACCTCACCTCCGCCACGGCGTTGGGCGAGAGTTATCAGGAGGATCTTGCCTTCGTGATGGGGCGCGAATATATCCCCGGGGCCGCCGCGCACCGCGCCGTGTACGTGACTGAAGAAGCTCTGAGCGCCGCCACGGTGCGCATTGAGGCGGCTGGCGGGGCACGCGAGTACCTCCTCGGGCACGGGATTGATCCGGCTGTTTTTGAGCTGTTGCGCGCCCACCTGGTGGAACCGGATACCCCTCTCTAACGGGGCCGTGCGCCATTCTGACGGCCTCGGATACCACCGCTACGGTGCCCGAGCACCGCGCGCCGTAGCTGCGCCGTCGCCCCTCTCACGTATGGCGCAGTTTCCCGCAGCGCACGGGGCGTGAAACAATAGCCCCATGACTAGTTTTAACCAAGAGTCCAAACTCCTCGATCACACGGAGGTACCGGACCGTGCCACTCTCGACGGTCTTGAAACTACCTGGGGCGAACGGTGGGAAGAAGAAGGCACCTATGCTTTCGACCGCACCGCTACCCGCTCCGAAGTCTTTTCGGTAGATACCCCGCCGCCCACGGTCTCTGGCTCGCTGCATATCGGCCACGTTTTTTCCTACACTCACACCGATACCGTGGCCCGTTACCAGCGCATGCGTGGCAAATCGGTGTTCTACCCGATGGGCTGGGATGATAACGGTCTGCCCACCGAACGGCGCGTTCAAAACTACTACGGGGTGCGCGGGGATGCGTCCCTCCCCTACGACCCGAATTTCGTGCCCCCGCACCAGGGCGGCGCAAAATCCATTAAGTACGCCGACCAGGTGCCCATTTCGCGGCGTAATTTCATTGAGCTGTGCTGGAAGCTGTCCGAAGAAGACGAAAAGCAATTCGAGGCCCTGTGGCGCCACCTGGGACTGTCCGTGGACTGGAAGCAGAATTACCAGACCATCGGAGAGAAGGCCCAGAAGGTAGCCCAAACCGCTTTTCTGCGTAATCTCGCGCGCGGGGAGGCTTACCAGGCGCAGGCCCCGGGCCTGTGGGATATTACCTTCCAAACCGCGGTGGCGCAGGCAGAACTTGAGGCTCGCGATTATCCGGGTGCCTATCACGCGCTGGCATTCCACGGCGCGGACGGCGACGTCGTTATTGAAACCACCCGCCCGGAGCTGCTGCCCGCCTGCGTGGCCCTCATCGCGCACCCTGATGACACCCGCTACCAGCATCTTTTTGGGACCACGGTGCGCGTGCCGATTTTCGATATGGAAGTTCCGGTGCTCGCCCACCCCAAGGCAGAAATGGACAAGGGCGCCGGTATCGCCATGTGCTGTACATTCGGTGACATCACCGACGTGGAGTGGTGGCGCGAATTGCAGCTTCCGTTGCACAGTGTGCTCGGTAAGGACGGGCGCCTGGTGCGTGACACCCCCGAGTGGATTACCTCGGAGGCCGGGCGCGCCATGTACGCTGAGATGGCCGGAAAAACCACGTTCTCCGCGCGCAAGGCACTGGTGGAGAAACTCAAGGAAACCGGGGAAATGATCGGTGATGAGAAGCCGACCATGCGTAAGACTAACTTCTTTGAGAAGGGTGATAAGCCGCTCGAAATTGTCACCTCACGCCAGTGGTACATCCGCAACGGCGGGCGTTCCCACGTGGAAGAAAATGGTAAGGAGCTGCGCGATAACCTCATTGAAGCCGGCAACAAGCTGGCTTTCCACCCCGATTTCATGCATGTGCGGTACGACAACTGGGTCAAGGGGCTCAACTCTGACTGGCTTGTTTCGCGTCAGCGCTTCTTCGGGGTGCCGATTCCGGTGTGGTACAAGATTTCGGAGAACGGCGAAGTAAAGTACGACGCCGTCATTACGCCGGAGGAATCCAGCCTTCCCGTGGATCCTTCCAGTGATGTGCCAGCCGGCTATACCGAAGATCAGCGCGGCAAGCCGGGCGGCTTCGCCGGGGAAACCGATATTTTGGATACCTGGGCCACGTCGTCGCTCTCCCCCCAGATCGCCGGGGGCTGGCTCACCGATGAGGATCTTTTCGAGCGTGTGTACCCCATGGACGTGCGCCCGCAGGGTCAGGATATTATCCGCACGTGGCTCTTCTCCACCGTGGTGCGCGCGCACCTGGAATTCGGGGAGCTGCCCTGGAAGCACGCCACGATTTCCGGGTGGATTTTGGATCCGGATCACAAGAAGATGTCCAAGTCCAAGGGCAATGTGGTGACCCCTATGGATCTGCTGGTGCGGCACGGTGCGGACGCGGTGCGTTACTGGGCTGCCTCCGCGCGCCTGGGCGTGGATGCCGCCTTTGATGAAAAGCAGATGAAAGTGGGGCGCCGTCTTGCTATGAAGGTGCTCAACGCCTCGAAGTTTGCGCTGGGCATGGGCGGGGTAGGTTCACCGGTCTGCCTGGATGCCTCCCGCGTGACCGAGCCGATTGACCGGGCTCTGCTGGCCGATCTGGCGCGCGTGGTGGAGGAAGCCACCGCCGCTTTTGAGGTCTTTGATCACACCCGCGCTCTGGAAGTAGCTGAAACCGCTTTCTGGACCTTCTGTGATGATTACCTGGAGCTGGTCAAGGACCGCGCCTATTCGGATACGCCGGAGGCGGAGAGCGCCCGGGTGACGCTGGCGATTGCGGTGGATACTTTCCTACGCTTGCTGGCGCCCTTTATCCCCTATGCCACCGCCGAGGTGTGGAGCTGGTACCGTACCGGCTCGGTGCACCGGGCAGCGTGGCCGGAGGCGGCGCCGCTGCGCGAGGCGGCGGGATCCGGGAACGCGGAGCTGCTCGAGGTGGCCGGTCAGGCGCTCACGGTGCTGCGCGGTGTGAAATCCGCGGCGAAGGTGTCGCAGCGCACCAGCTTCGCTCGGGTGGAGCTGCGCGGGAATACCGCCCTGCTCGAGGAGGTGCGCGCGGACCTGGTGCGCGCCGCCCACGTGCGCGGGGAGCTCCGCTTCACGCCGAGTACGGAGGCCAGCGAGCAGATCACCATCGGTGATTACGAGCTGGATGAGCCGGAGCCGAAGCGGAAGTAGCGTCGCAAGAACAACGGCGCGAAGGCGCAGCGCTCCACATAGCGTAGCGCGCGATTGAGTGAATCCGGGTGGCGGGTCTGCGAAAGCGGGCCCGCCACTTCACGTACATGAGAAGATTCTCATGATTGTTTCCTGGCCCCGTCATCTCGCTCCGGTGTACTTAGGGACATGACAACTCGTGTGAAACTTCTTGCCGTACTTCTAGGGCTGGCGCTCCTCGGTTTCTTGGGGATGCAGCTTGCCCACGCCGTGAGCGGGAGCGGCACCCAGTCCGTGGGCCCCGCCGTCACCGTCACGGGGCCGTCTTCCCCGTCCGCGAGCTCCGCCGGCGCTGGCAGCACCGTTTCGGTTTCTTCGCCCACGGAGCGCCCGCCGCTCAACAACGCGCAGCACGCCACCCTGCGCAGTCTTTTGGTTGATGTGGCCGAAAATGCGCACCTGTTCACCGGTGATACTTCAAATAGTACGACGACGACGCCCGCGGGCACTGCCCCGTCCCCCGCTAACGTCGCTCCGGCACCGGCGCCAGTTCCCGCCCCGGCAGCGCCGGCACCCGCGCCGCAGCGGGTGGCGCCGGCTCCCGCGCGCCCCGCACCGCCCCAGTACTCGGATGATGACTGGGACGATGATGACGCGGATGACGATGATTGGGATGATAACGACGATGACGATTGGGACGACGAGGATGACGACTAAACCAGTCGCGAACCCCGGTCCTACCGCCTGAGCTAGCAGCACCGTTCCTTCACCCAGAAGGCCCCGCTGCCTTAGCTCAGGCGGTAGCCCATTCCGCGCACCGTTTCGATACGGTCCCGCCCGATTTTCCCACGCAGGTAGCGCACGTACACATCCACCACATTGGAACCGGGATCGAAATCGTAGCCCCAGACCCGGGAAAGGAGTTGCTCGCGGGATAGCACCTGCCCCGGGTGGCGCATAAAGGTTTCCAGCAGGGTAAATTCGCGGGCGGACAGCTCCACCTGTTTCCCGCCCACGTGGGCGTGGTGGGAGAGTAAATCCAGAATGATGCCGCCGTGGGAAAGCTGGGTGGCGGAACTAGCTGGCGCCGGGGTGGCTGCGGCGTCGCGCAAACGCAAACGGATACGCGCGAGCAGTTCTTCAAAAGAAAAAGGCTTCGCCATGTAATCATCGGCCCCGCCCTCGAGCCCGGCCACGCGGTCCGTCACGGAAGTGCGGGCGGTGAGGAGAATAACCGGGGTGTCCAGGCCCTGCCCGCGCAGGCGCTCGAGCACCGCAAATCCGTCAATATCGGGCAGGCCAATATCCAAAATAATAAGATCAAAAGGAGTGTGAACAGCCAGATCAACGGCCTGCCCACCGTTTGACGCGGTGGTGGAAGTGTAGCCGGCTGCTTTCAGGCCTTTCGCAATAAAGCGGGCAATGCGCTCTTCGTCCTCGACTATGAGGATGGTGCTCATCTTGCTCCCTTCTCCGGTTGTGAGGCTATCACGAACCCAGGTAAACGCTGGGCAAACTCAAGGTAAATACGGAGCCTTCCCCCACCCGCGAGCGCACCGTGACTTCCCCACCGTGAGCCCGCGCGATGGAGCTAACAATCGCGAGCCCGAGCCCGGAGCCTTCCGAACGCCCAGTATTACGCCCACGCGCAAAACGCTCCATAATACGTTCGGTATCCTCCGGGGCGATCCCGCAGCCGGCATCTTCCACCGTGAAACTCACCCGCCCCGCTACCACGCTTGAAGAAATCTCCACCGGGGTGCCTTCGTCGGAGTATTTGACCGCATTCGCCGCCAATTGCAGCACCGCCTGGGTGATACGCTCCGGGTCCAGGCGCACCTGCCCACTGGCCACGGCGCCCAGGTTCCAGGCACGCGGGCCCAACCCGGTGGCTTTATCAAAGATCCGCTCCGTGAGCGCGGCTATATCAATCTCGCGGGGCACCACAAAATCGGATCGTTCGGCTTTCGCGAGGGTGAGTAAATCCCCAACCAGTGAATTCATGCGGTCGAGTTCTTCGAGGGCCAGGGCGCGGGTATCCGAGGCATCACTCGGGTCGTTGGCATCCATGAGCTCCAGGTGCCCGCGCACAATCGTGATGGGGGTGCGCAGCTCGTGCCCAACATCATCCAAAAGCTGACGCTGATCTGCGTCCATGGTTTCCAGGGAATCGAGCATGGTATTCATCGCCGTTGATAGCCGCGCCAGGTCGTCGCGCCCTTCCACCGGGACCCGCCGGGACAAATCCGCATTGGCGGTAATATTTTCGGCCGTGGCGCGCAGTTGCTCCACGGGGCGTAGCAGCTGCCCCACCAGTCGCCACGCGATGGCGACGACGCCGATGACGGCCACCAGGTAGACCACCGCCAGCACCGTCATGAGATTCCAGATACGGGCACTGATGACGTCAAGAAGGTACACGTGCACGAGCGCGCCGGGCTGCGAGCCGGAGAACTGCACCGGGACCACGATATAGCGGTATTCACGCTGCGCCCCCGCGTAGGTCCCCATCGTGATCTCTCCGCTGCGGGTGAGTGGGAGAAGGTGGCGTACCAGGCCGGAATCTTCCTCGGGGCGCACAGGACTGGTATCACCACCTACCCAGGCAACCCGACCGTCTACAATCCCCATCTCCCCTTCGGCTTCGGAGAGTACGGTGCGCGAAAGGTAGGTTTCGATGAGCTGGGATGGCCCAGCGAAGGGCTGCCCGGTTTCCGGATCGACTCCGTTTTCAGCCAGCACCCGAAATTCATCTGCGACTCGCACCAGGGTGGCGTCCACTTGGGCACGCCACATGCGGCTCTCGGTGAGGACAACGGCTACGCCGGTTGCCGCCAGCACGACCGCGACGAGCGCGACCATGGTGGCGGCAATCCGAAAACGAATCGTAATAGGACGTGATGTCACATTGTTTCCCGTTCGACGGCGGCGGGCGGGAGCGGCACGGTGTGCACGCCCGTTCGTTCCAGCTTATTCCATTCGCTGGCTTTTCCGCGTATTTCTAGCCAGATCGCGCGCACCGTGGCGGCGCTCATCATCCAGGAGAAGGGGAGCCACAAAGGCAAGGCGGGTAGGAGGCGCAGGTCGCGCCAGGCGCGATCAAGGATAAGGGAGAGCACCGTTACCGCGAGGGCGACCACCAGTCCTGCCCCCACCAGTACATTCATCCAGTGCGGTGCCGCGCCACTGAGTGCTGCCACCGCCCACACCGCGAGGGTGACGACCTGGAGTACCGGGGCAACAAGGAGTGAGAAAAGATTGATAGGTAGGTAGGCATCAATGGGGCGCCGCCACGGGGAGGTGAGGCGGGAGCGGTGGATGCGAGCGGTTTGGATGAGGCCGCGTTGCCAGCGCACTCGCTGTTTCCACAAGGCCGGCAGGGTGGCGGGAACTTCAGCCAGCACGAGGGCATGGGGCGCAAATTCCACGTCCCAGCCGGCAAAGTGGATCCGCCAGGTAAGCTCCAGATCCTCCCCCAGGGTATCTTCCCGGAAGCCACCTACCCGGCGCACCGCATCAGCACGGAAAGCCCCGGAATTTCCCGCCACGATGGGGAGCATCCCCAGCAAGGCGAGCGCACGGCGCGTCATCCCTGTCCCGACGTGAGTCATAAGGGCGAGCAGCGCGGTGAGCGGACCGGTAATATTGACCGGCTGGTCGTTCCCGCACACAGCACCCACCCCGGGGTGGCGGAATCCGGCCAGGAGCTCCGGAATGGTGGTGGAAGTGAAAAGCCCGTCGGCATCCACAAAAATGAGGATCTCCCCGGTGGCATGGGCAATACCGAGATTGAGGGCGCTGCCTTTCCCACCATTGGTCTTGCTCAGGAAGGTGACGCGTGGATCGCTGGTGAAAGGTGCCGCAACGGCGGCAGTGGCGTCCGTGGAGCCATCGTCGACGACGATTACTTCCAGCCGGAGCCAGCCAGTGGCAAGGATGGAGCGCAGGCAGGCACCGAGTACCACTTCCTCGTTATAGGCCGGGATAATAATCGACACTTTCGTGTGGGCACCGTAGAGCGGACGGGGCTGCTGGCGCATCTCCCCCAGGATCGCAGCCGGGTACATCATCCAGGTCACCGCGGTGAGGATGAGGGTAGGAACGGCAAGAATGAGGAGCAGGGTGGTCATGCGGTCACCTCGACGGTGCTGCACGGTGCCAAAGTAGCCTGCGCGGGTGCGTAAGCGTCCAGGAGCGCTTCCAGCAATTCGGGTGCGTGAGCGCTATGCGCGCCAAAACGGGCATTGATTTCGATGAGGGCGGGGCGGCCTTGGGTATCGCGGCGGATATCAACGTCGGCCGCTCCGTTCAGGCCCACCGCCCGAGCCGCAGCGAGCGCCAGCTCGGCAACGTCCGGGGCCTCCACGCGCCGAACCCCGGTCGCGTTTCCGTGCTGACCGGAAGCCAAGCTAGTTTTTTCCAGCACGACGACGGTGGGGCAACGCCGCGCGTTATCTCCCGCGCCGTTCGCGGCCCCGTTCCGTCGCCGGCTTCCCGGGGCAGGCAGATACAGCTGCGCGCAGTATTCGGTTCCGGGGAGGAAGGCGGAAACGATCTCGGTCTCGCGCAGTGGCACGGTGGGCGGGAATGATGTTTCCAGGCGTACCCCGCGCCCGCCGCGTGCCACCCGCGGGCGTACCACGTAGGGGAAACCGAGCCAGTATGCGCCTTCTTCGGTGAGGGCAGGGCCCTCCAGGCTGCGAGGCACGGCCAGGCCACTACTCTCCGCTACCCGATGGGTGAGCCATTTATCGGCAGCAATCGCCACCGCTGCGGTGGGGGCTACCGCAATGCGAGCGCGGTGAAGCAGCGCGGTACGGAGCGGGGCGAGAACGGAGAGTTCTTCATCCACCGTGGGGATAAGGAGATCAATCGAGTGTTCCTCACAGATAGCGGCCAGAGCACTCACAAAATCCGGGGCGGTGGCGGGCGGGCACCGGAGGATCGTCGCGCCATCGGCGCGGGGACGGGGCGCCATATCGACACCAAGCGCCGAAATTCCCCTGGCTCTCAGCTGGGTGAGGAGGGAGGATCCAGCCGGGCCACTGGCGCCGGTGACAAGCATGCGCGGGCGGGAGCTGAGAGGTGAATGATTCATCATAATGGTCCTTCGGTAGAAGATGGAGGGGACGGGGCAACGGGGCGGGGTGGTGCGACGGTGCTAGTGGTGCGTGCGGTATAGCAGAGCACGCACGGGGCAACGGTGCCCACGGCGCGCGCAGGCGCACGGAGCGACGGCGCTCGCGGTGCGGGCAGTGCAACGGCGCAGGCACGGTGCAGGCAGGCACCCCGGGCTGAGAGCACGCCACGATGATCTAAAGCACGCCCCGGAAAGCGGGAATGCGTACCGCTTCAAAAGCTTCCGCGGCCTCCATTTTGGCTTGTTCGCCCCGGAAATTAGCTTTGGCGGTGAGGACGTCACCGGCCATATACGGCTTGTCCATCTGGTCGGTGTGGATAGCCACCCCGGCGCTTTTCACCCCGGTGTACTCGGTGATATCCACGAAGACTTGCGGAGAAAAGTTTGCGGTAGCGGAGAGGGATTCATAGCAAAGAATCGCCGGGTGGCGCCGTCCGGCCCTCATGGTGGCGCGGTGCACGGCGGTGTGGTCCTGGTGCTGGTCGTGGGCTGAATGGGTGAAAATAATATCCGGGTTGAGGACGCGGATTTTTTCTTCAATAGCGGCGGTGAGAGTATTTTCGTGTTCGGCGAGGCAGGTATCGGGTAGACCGAGGGTGCGCAGTGAGGTCACCCCGAGGAACGTACTGGCGCGCTGGGCTTCCCCGGCCCGCTCCCCGGCATTACCTCCCACCGCACCGTCCGCCGCCACGATGGCATGAATCTCATGCCCCGCATCGGCCAAGCGCGCCAGAGTACCCCCGCATGCCAATTCCAGATCATCAGGATGCGCCCCGACGGCGAGAATACGGCGCGTGGGCGCCGCCGCCCCCACCGGAATCCAGCCACTCACCAGGAGAACAAGCTGGGTGGCCAGCGCCGCAACGGAGCCCAGGCTCACCCACCGCTCCAGGTTCGTGGGCGCATTCCCGCCCAGCAGGGCGATATTAGCCGGAACGAGAAGGAAAGCACTTCCCAGCGTAAAAAGCTGAAGGGGCCGGAAGGCGCGGATGCGTCGTCGTACTGAAGTTTCAAGGAGGACAACGGACAGTGCCGCCACAAGTAGCAGCACGGCAAGCAGAGCATTCATGGAGATCGTCATGGCTCCAGTGTTCCGCCCCGTGTTAATATCGCGGTGAGGAGGTAATGAGAACTCTCTCATCGTGCCTCCACCCCCGTTTCCCGCGCGTGCCGTACACTTTACTTACTCACGCGTAACCTTGAGGAGAATCATGGCCGAAATCGAGCGGACTGAAGTTTTCACTCCCGGAAAGATTCATATCACCGATGAAATGACGATTCCGTGGGTTTTCCGTAACATCGCACGCGAGCAGCCCGAGCGCACCGTGGTGGCACGCAAAGCCTCGCTGGGGCAATGGGTGCCGGTGGCATGGCGAACTTTCGAATCCGAATATCGCGCGCTGGCACGCGGCTTTATCGCCATGGGCGTCCAGCCCGGGGATCGTATCGCTCTCATGTGTCACACCCGCTATGAATTCTGCGTTGTTGATTTCGCGCTGTGGTCCATTGGTGCGATGGCCGTCACCGTGTACGAAACTGATTCCACGGAGCAGGCTCGCTGGATTGTAGAAGATGCGCACTGCCGTTTTGCCGTCGTCGAAAACCAGCAGATGGCCGCCGTTATGGCGCCTTTCCGTTCCGATTTTGATTTCTTTAGCGATATTTTCGTTATTTCTGATGATGACCTGGCCCGGATTTCCGCGCGCGGCACCATGGATCTCGATGCTGAGATTGACCGCCGTATCGATGCTATGCATGCCGACGACGAAGCTACCGTCATCTACACCTCTGGCTCGACAGGCCGGCCCAAGGGCGTGGTTCTCAGCCACCGCAACCTGCTGCACGTCGTTATTAACGGGCCGTTGGATGATAACCTCGCCCCGATCCTCTCCGGCGAGAAGCGTACCCTGCTCTTCCTCCCCATGGCCCATGTTTTCGCGCGCTTTATTAACCTGGTGGCTTTCTACGCGGGCAATACCATCGGGCACTGCCCCGATACCCATAACCTCGTCGAAGATATGAAGTCTTTCAAGCCGCATTACATTTTGGCAGTGCCGCGTGTTTTCGAAAAGATTTACAACGCGGCGGATGCCCAGGCCACCGGCGTGAAACAGAAGATTTTCCGCTACTACGCCAAAGTGGCGATTGCTTATTCGCGGGCCCTCGATAGTGCAGCCGGGCCTTCGCTAGCATTGCGGGCCCAACACGAAGTGGGTGAACGCCTGGTCTACTCCAAGATTAAGGAGATTACCGGCGGGAACCTCGAGAATGTGATTTCTGGTGGCGCGCCGCTGGGTGCACGGCTCGGGCATTTCTTCCGTGGCATCGGGATTAATATTTTCGAAGGCTACGGAGCAACGGAAACGTCCGCACCCACCACGGTGAACCGCTTCAACCACCAGCGAATCGGCTCGGTGGGTCCGGCCTATCCCGGCTGCCACGTTGCGATTGATACCGACGGCGAAGTGCTTGTCAAGGGCGATCACGTTTTCCACAAGTACCTGAATAATCCGGAAGAAACCGCCAAGGCTTTTACCGAGGACGGCTGGTATCGCACCGGTGACCTCGGCAAGATCGAAGATGGCTTCGTGTGGATTACCGGGCGGAAGAAGGAACTTATTGTGACCGCCGGGGGGAAGAACGTCTCTCCCGCAATCCTGGAAGACCGGCTGCGTGGACACCCACTTATTTCGCAGGTGGTTGTAGTGGGTGATCAGCGGCCTTTCGTGGGTGCGCTTATCACCCTGGACGCGGAGATGCTGCCTATCTGGCTGAAGAACAAGAATCTGCCGGCCATGTCCGTTTCGGAGGCCGTGCACGATCCGCAGATTATCGCCGCGGTGGATCGCGCCATTAAGCGCACCAACGAAGCGGTTTCCCGCGCGGAATCCATCCGTAAATTCGTTATTCTGCCCATTGATTTCACCCCGGAGAACGGCTACCTTACCGCCTCCCTCAAGGTGAAGCGCACCGCGGTGCTCCGTGATTTCGCCACCGTGATCGGGCGCGATATTTACGGGGATAAGGGCGATAAGAACCGCGACTAGGTCATAGTTCTGCCAAGAGCGGGGCGTGGGCTACCTTAGTCCGCGCCCCGACCCGTTTCTCCCGGTGTTGTGCGAAGCTAGTGCGCGCCGTCATCGCCAGCTTCAGGCTCAGCGCGCTGAGCCTGAACAACACGGCCAGCCTGCGCAGCGCGGGAAGCGCGGGAAATACGCTGGTGATCCTCGACGGCCCTCGAGGTGATGACATTATGCACCCGCACCGCAAACTCGGGATCTAGCCCCGCCCCGCGCGCCAGCTCGGCAATTCGAGCGTGCTGGACACCTTCGCGCGCCATATCGCGAGCGGGAAGCCGGTAGCGGTCCTTGAGGCTCCCCACGGCATCGGTCACCTGCTTGCGTTGCCCCAGCAGCTCAATAAGTTGGGCATCCAAAACGTCGAGGCGCGCCCGCAAAGCCCCGAGTTCCGCGGCGCAACGTTCTGCATCCGGATGGCGCCGCATCCCTTCGCCGCCCACTAAGCGCTCTTCCGTTGCGCAGCGGAAACAATCTCCACAGGTGCACCGTCTGTGACCGCCGCGCGGGTCACAATCACTTCCCGGACATCCTTGCGGGAAGGCACATCAAACATGGCCGGGCCGAGTACCCGTTCCATAATGGAGCGCAGCCCGCGGGCCCCGGTGCCCCGTTCCATAGCTTCACGCGCCATGGCACGCAGTGCCTCGTCCTGGAAGGTCAGGTGCACCCCGTCCAGCTCAAACATGCGGGTGTACTGCTTGACCAGGGCATTGCGTGGCTCGGTGAGGATCTGCACCAGGTCGTCTTCGCCCAGCGCTTCCACCGTTGCGATAACGGGCAGGCGCCCCACCAGCTCCGGGATAAGGCCGTATTTGTGAAGATCCTCCGGGGTGACTTGCGCAAGCATGGTCGAATTGGCCTCGGCGTCGTGCAATTGCGCCCCGAAACCGATACCGTGACGCCCTACGCGAGTAGAAATAACATCTTCCAAACCCGCAAACGCACCGGCGCAAATAAAAAGAATATTCGAGGTATTGATCTGGAGATAATCCTGCTGGGGATGCTTGCGCCCGCCCTGCGGGGGCACCGCCGCAACCGTGCCTTCCACGATCTTGAGAAGCGCCTGCTGTACGCCCTCCCCCGACACGTCGCGGGTAATGGAAGGATTTTCAGATTTGCGCGTGATTTTATCGATTTCATCGATGTAAATAATGCCGGATTCGGCCTTTTTCACATCATCGCCGGCAGCCTGCACGAGCCGCAATAAAATATTCTCGACATCTTCGCCCACGTACCCGGCTTCGGTGAGAGAGGTGGCATCCGCGATCGCGAAGGGCACATCAAGCATCCACGCCAGCGACTGGGCAAGATACGTTTTCCCAGTTCCGGTGGGTCCAAGCAGCAAAATATTGGACTTGCCGAGCTCAACGGTATCCTCACCATCGGCGGGGCGCGGTGCAGCTTTGGCGCGCAAACGCTTGTAGTGATTATACACGGCGACGGCGAGCGTGCGCTTGGCGGCATCCTGCCCCACCACATACTCATTCAAAAACGCGTAAATATCAGCGGGAACGGGAAGCTCATTCGGGGAAAAACCATCGTTTTCCTTCCCGAATTCCTCGGCGATAATCTCATTGCATAGCTCAATGCATTCATTGCAGATATATACGCCCGAGCCGGTGATGAGTTTCTTTACCTGGCGTTGGGTTTTCTGGCAGAACGAACACTTGAGAGCTTCTGCTGCATCGACGGTCGCCATGTTCCTCCTTGCCTCGCGGCCGCGCCGTACGCGCGTCTTCCCTATTTCACCGCATCTTCGCCCAAAGGTCACGTTCCCACGCGGGGCGCCAGGTCAGTGAGATGTACGACGACGCAGCTCCCGCGCCGTGCCCCGCCGCCCCATGCAGGCGGGCGGGCAGGAGCACCTGGCCCCTACCCGCCCATAATACGCGCTACTGCCCAGAGCTACAGCCTGGAGCACAAGCGCGCGAATTCTATTAACCGTTGGTCACGGTATCCGCATTTTTACGCGATTCGAGCACGTTGTCCACCAGGCCGTATTCCTTGGCCTGCTGGGCGGTGAGGATCTTATCGCGCTGGATATCTGCCCGTACCTGATCGGGAGATTTCCCGCTGTGGTGCGCCAGGGTGTTGACCAACCATTCCGTCATGCGATCGAGCTCATCGGCCACGATAGAAATATCGGTGGCTTGGCCCTGCATGCCCTCCATGGCGGGCTGGTGGATGAGCACCCGAGCATTGGGAAGCGCCAGGCGCCGGCCCGGAGAGCCGGCAGCCAGCAGCACCGCCGCCGCGGAGGCCGCCTGCCCCAGGCACACGGTCTGAATCTGCGGCTTGATGTACTGCATGGTGTCGTAAATAGCGGTGAGCGCGGTAAAGGAACCACCCGGGGAGTTGATGTACATGGTCACCGGGGAGTTCGGATCCATCGATTCGAGGACGAGCAACTGGGCCATCACATCATCGGCCGAAGCGTCATCCACCTGCACCCCGAGGAAAATAATGCGATCCTCGAAAAGCTTGGTGTAGGGGTTGGAGCGCTTGTAGCCGTAGGGGGTGCGCTCTTCGAAATCGGGAAGGACGTAGCGGTTGGAAGGCATGAGACCCGCGCTACCGTGGCCGAAACCAGCGGTGGGAACGCGACCGGCAGCCATCATGGCGGGCAGGTTACCCGCGGCTCGGAAATTCATCGTCATGAGAGCTCCTCCCCCGCGTGGCTAGCTTCGAGTGCGCCGTCGTTATTATCGCTATTCGGCTTCTTGAGCATGACCTGCGAATTGGAAATAATGTGATCCACGAAGCCGTATTCCAATGCTTCCTGCGCGGTGAACCAGTGATCCCGTTCGGAATCCTCCAGGATCTGTTCCAGTGATTTGCCGGTGTGCTTGGCGTTAAGTCCGGCAAGTTCTTCCTTCATCTGCAAGATGAGATTGGCGTTGATACGGATATCAGCGGCTACCCCGCCGGCGCCGCCCGAAGGCTGGTGCATAAGAACGCGGGTGTGCGGGGTGATATAACGCTTACCCTTGGTACCAGCTGAGAGCAAGAATTGGCCCATCGAGGCCGCCATACCCATAGCCACCGTCACAACATCCGGTTGCACATACTGCATGGTGTCAAAAATGGCCATACCCGCGGTGACCGAGCCACCCGGAGAATTAATGTATAGGTAAATATCGCTCTCCGGATCCTCCGCGGCAAGGAGCATCATCTGGGCGCAAATCTGATTCGCATTATCATCGCGAACCTCCGAGCCGAGCCAAATGATGCGTTCCTTGAGGAGGCGCTGGTAAACAGCATCGCCGAATGCTGAAGGCTGGTTATTATCCCGGCCTTCCATGCGAGGTGATGTGGTCACGGTTTTCCTTCCTCGGAACCCCCACGCGGAGATTCCATACTCGTATGCGACTTTAACGCCCGCGGGCCGCCGTGATCATCCTGGCTCGAGACTTTTTCGCTGATGGCGCATGGTTGGCGCCGTCACGGTGCCACGGAGCACGACGGCGCCATCACGCCGCGCGCCAGTGTGGCGGCACGCCACCACGGTGCCACGCGCCAGTGCCCCGTCATGGCGCCATCACGGCGCCGCCACTGAGAAAAAGAGCGGGAGGGCGGCGAGGTGATTCTCGCTGCCCTCCCGCTGGGGAGGTGGCTAGCTACTAGCCTCCGGTAGCGAACTGCTAGCGGTTGACGGCGGGGCGGTCAGCACCCGCACCGTTCCAGTCACCCGCGAGGAAGATATCGCCGGCGCGGCCGAAGCCGAAGCTGGCCACCGCGACGCCTTCGCCCACGTTCTCACGCAAGTGCCAGACGTTACCGCGGACCACGCCAATGCCATCCACGCCGTCACCGTTCCAATCACCGGCGAGGAAGACGTCACCGGGGCGGCCGTAGGAGGAGGTGGACTTTGCCTGGGTGTCAGCGAAGGAACCCTGGGCGAAGACAATGTTCCCACGCCGCACCGCGAGTTCATCGCGCCCATTACCATCCCAATCACCGGCCACGAGCTGGTCACCGTGGCGCCCGAAGGCGATCGCTGCCGTGTGGTTGCCACCCGCCAGGTCATCGCGCACGTACACCGTGTTACCGCGCCGCACCCCGATGGTGTCCTTACCATCCCCGTTCCAGTCGCCGATAACAATCTCGTCATCCGCGCGGCCGAAGGAGAATTGCAGCTGGGCATTACCGGTGGCCGCATTGGTCAGCAGGAAGGTGTTGCCGCGGCGCACCCCGGGGGTGTCCACGCCGTCGCCGTCCCAATCGCCCACGAAGATGGTTTCACCAGCGCGTCCGTAGCTGGTGACACGGTCGGCATTACCACCCGCCAGGGCGGTGGAGCTGAAGAGCAGGTTACCCTGCGGCGCCGCCGGCTTGCTCGGTTCTTCACTGGGCTTATCGCCCGGTTCCGTAGGCTCCGTGCCCGGCTTGCTCGGCTCGGTACCCGGTTCTTCGCCACCGGGTTGCTCGCCGCCCTGGGTTTCCCCGGCGCGCGCGGTCAGCCACTTGCTCGAATCAAGCGGTTCGCCCACGAGGCGGACTTCACCGATGCAGCCCTGGAATCCGGATTCACGCACACCGGCGTAGGAGCCCGCGCCGAGGACCCACGGCAGGCCCTGGGTGCCCACGCCCACGGTACCCGGCGAATTACGCAGCACCGGCACCCCATCCACGTACATCGTGGTCATCTTGGTTTCCGGATCGTTGACCACCGCGAGGTGGAGCCACTGATCGCGCGCCACAATTTCACCCGACCACGCCGAAGATTCGGCCGGGGTGGGCTTCTGGGAATCCACGAAGGAGAACTGGATTTCAGCCAAATTGGACATTGCCCACGCGAAGGGCGGTTCTTCGCCCTCGGTGTTGTTGTAGCCAGCGATGTTCTGGCGCTGACCATCGCGGGAGAGCCAGGCCATCCAGGCGTTGTTCTTGTTATCGAACTTCGGGGAGATCTTGATGAAGGTCTCGAAGGTGAAACCGTTCTCGAAAGTCTCATTATTGACGGCGGCATCAGCGGCGGTCACGAAGTTATTCCACCGCGCGTTATCACGTCCACCATTAGCGAAGCACACCGCGCCGGCATTGGCCGAGAGCGGGTGGTGGTCACGGGTCCATACGACGTCGCCTTCTTCGGCTCCCTTGGAACCGGGCTGGTCCAGCGGAGCCCGGGTGAAGTTATCCCCACCCACGGCGTCCACGATGGCTTCACCCACGGCAACCGGGGTGCCTTCAGCCTTATCCACCGGCATCTTCCAGTGGGACACGGTGCTGTCCACCTTCGGGTAGTCCTCCGCACCGGTCGGGGCGGTGGGGGTAACCTGGGTCGGCGCATCGTAGGTAGCAAGCCACTCGCGCAGCTGCGGCGTCGTCAAAGAAGCCTTCGTATCAGCAATAACGAGGTTCGGGAAACGTTCCGCGAAGTTGAAGTCGAGCTCAAAGGTTTGGCCCGGGCCGTTGAGAATGGCCTGGTCGTCGGGAACAAGGGTGTCTTTAGCCTTCGTCATTACCCAGGGCGAGAAGGACGTCTGGTAAATCTTGTTACCCGGCAGGTCGAATTCCACCATGCCCATGTAGCCGTTTCCACCCATGTAGGCCATCTGGTAGTCCATGAGGACCTGGTAAACGGGATGGCCGGCGTCGTTCGTGCGCGTCCAGGTGGTCGCGCCGTGATGGTGGCCGTTGAAGGTGAGGAACACCTGGTCGTGATTACGGATGACCTTGTTCCATACCTTTTCACCGAACTCGGTGGCCAGCGGCGTCACGCCGTCGCCCTCCACGTTAATGAGCTGGTGGGAATTGACGATCGTGGGGGTATTCGGGTGCTTATCGAGCACATCGGAGGCCCACTGCAAGGCATCATCCTGAGCCTGCCAGGACAGGTTCATAACCAGGAAATCTTGACCGTTCACCTTGAGAATGTGGTATTCGTGCGCCCCGGACGGATCACGTTCCACGAAGGTGGAATTCTTGGCGGCACGCTCACCGCTGAACCATTCCTTATAGGTGCCGTAGCCGACCGGGTCGGTATCCGAAGCATCGGCCCCGACGTCGTGATTACCGGCAAGAATCGAGTACGGGTGCCCCGCGTCTTCCAGAATCTTCATCGCCTTATCGGCGATTTCCCACTGCTGGGGACGGTTGTACTGGTCGACGATATCGCCCAGGTGCATGGACATCTTAATGCCGTATTTCTCAGCGTTCTGCGCAATCCAGGAGGTCTGGGCGGAGAAAGGTTCGCTGCCGTACATGGCACCGAATTGGTTACCGGTTTCCGCCGTGGCGTAACGCGAGTAGAACTGGGTGTCCGGGATAACGCCGAGGGAGAAGTTGGACAGCGGGGTCTTCTCTTCGTCCTGGCCGGTGCCTTCCTGCGGGGTGCCCGCCAGCGGGTTACCTTCCGCATCCAGGTACACGGTGAACTGCCCGGTGAGCAGCTCGCGGCGCTCCACCTTTTCCACCTCGTAGTTATCGTCGAGGATCGGGAAGAGCGAGATGGGGGTCATGACCATTTCGGCGGCCGGTTTCACCCCGGAATCGAGGGCCGGGCCGGCGTAGGGCTGAATCTTGATATCCAGGTGGCCGTAGTGTTTCCCGCCCGAGATGAGTTTCTTCACGCCCGCCTCGTTGGTCTTCCACATTTCCGGTTCGTTGGCCTGCGCCATCCACACGGAGTGGGAGTTGAAACGCAGCGGTTCGTACGAGCCGTTCTCCCCCGTCTTGACCATCTTTTCACCGCGCAGGCCGTCGGAGGCTACGCCGACGTCCCAGTGGTACACGCCCACGCCGTCGCCCGCTTCGTCCACGTAGGAGGCCTGGAACATTTCGTCGTGGCCGGAGAACACGGAGGCGACATTGTACTTTTCGAAGAGCGGCTGGAGGTGGCGCATGGGCACACCCGGCTGCTGATCGGGGAACTTGTGGCCCATCGGAGTGCCGTGCACGCCGTTGGAATATGCTACGTGGTGGTACTGCACGATGATGATCTGGCCCTTGGCGCGGGCATCAGCAAGCTGCTCGTCAAGCCAGCGGTACTGCTCCGAACCGGGCATGAAGCTGGGCTGATCCACCGAATCGGGGGCCGCATCCGGGCCCCACCAGCCGGCCGCCACGGACTTGGGGAAGTCCCGCGCGTATTCCTCGTACGGGAAAACGCCCTGGGTGTCCGTCCCGAGCTGAGCGGCGGTAATGCCTGCGTCGTTGCCTTCGATCTTGGCTTCTTCCGGCATCGTCTTGGTGGTCTGATCCGTACCGTTGGTCGAATCGAGGCTGATAATGGTCACCGGCCCCATATCGGTGCGGTGGTAGGCATCGCGAGCGTTCGCGTTATCCGAGCCGTTGGTATCAAAAACCTGGTTGTAGGCGGCGCGCGCCCGGGCTACCGCGGTGCGATCATCGGGGCTGCCGTAGCCGTACACTTCGTGGTTGCCCAGCGAGGTGATAACCGGAATCGAATCGAGGAGCTGGCCTTTATCGCCCGCGAAGTAACGGAACCATTCATCCCAGTGGCTCTGCGAGGAGGCGCGTTCGGCGATGTCGCCGGGCAGCAGCACCAGGTCAGGCTTGGCGGCGGCAATAGCGGCGTTATTGATTTCTTGCGCCTTATCCTCGGTAAGCATGTAATTGACGGCGTACTTCCCGTTACGGGTGGAGCCGCCGAATTTCTCATCCCAAGCCGAGCCCTTACCCGGGCGCTCTTCGGAGCCTTCCGCCAGGTTGAGGGTCTGTTCCCATTCGCGGTAGGTCACGCGCCCGATGGGATCGGTTTCGGTATCGGAGAAGGCGATGATATGGAGCGGATCAGTAATCCCCACCTTGCCGTCCGGGAGGGTGCGCAGCGTGGCGGAATGCGCGTAGCCGTCCACCGTGACCGTGTAGGTGTAGGTGGAGCTGGGCTGGAGCTCTTCTACGCGCTGGCTGTACTTATAGGGATGATCAGCACGAATCCAAGCTCCCTGCGGTACGGACAGCGCCTTCCCGCGGCTGAGGGTGCCCTGCTTAAGTTCGTAGTCCTGGTAATCGTTCACCGGGTTCTGCACGCCGGCTACCGTGTAGGTGCGCCCTTCGGCGGGCAGACCCGGGCCGGTGATGGTGAGAACGGCATTATGGCCCAGTTCCGTAAACCAGTTAATCGTCATCTCGTGGGCACCGGGGCGCTGCAGGTAGGGCAGCACTCGGAAGCCGGGACGTGGATCCATGGGCTGAGTCACCCCGTCAACGACGACGGGATTCTCATTCGTAGAGGCGAGAGCCGGAGAATCGACTCCCGGGAGTACTGGGTCGGCTACGGCTGGCACGGTAAATGCCACCCCGACCGGCACTAGCGTAGCGGCAGCTAGAGCCGCTACTGCTCGACGCACGTGTCGCATGAATATCCTTCGCTTTGAGCTAGTCGGGGCGCGGATTGGCCCGACTCGGAAACACGCGTTTCCATTGCTCAAACTATTGAATTCGCCTTAATGAGCCGTAAACATCCCCTTAATTTAAGGAGCCCCGATTGAATATCACATTGCGACGTTACTACGGTGCGGCAGGTACTACGGTGCGGCTGTGCGGCGGGGCATGGTGGCACGGTGCGGCGCACCGTATGCGCCGTGGTGGTACGACGACGGCGCAG